>NZ_NTZO01000394.1 GCF_002559405.1 Bacillus sp. AFS001701
AACTCCGCTCCTCACCAGGCTTCGCGCCTCGAAAGACAAGCGCTTGCAATCAGTCTGAAAGTCAAGTTTTAGAATTTTGTCTATACACCTGAAAGCTAGCATTCGCTAGCTTTTTTAATTACAAATTCCCACTCTAGATTTACTAAAATTGCATTCAAAGAATTCCTTAAATGCGAAAAAAGCAGTATCTCCAGTCGTAATACGATGGCCATCAATTGGTAAATAATTCTTTTCAGCACGAATATTTTTAGTTATTGGACCATCTGGTAAGTAAGTTGGGCAAACAATCGTCCAATTTAACTGACTTTCATTTAACAAGTTAAAAGCTTTTTCATGATCGGTTGCTGCAGTTGTTGATTTTCGTTTTGATTCAGTGCTTTTATAACGTATAATTGTTGGATCAACTCTTGATTGTAAAATACCAGCAGTTCCAATTGTAACAATCCTACCGATCTTTTTCATTTCAAGAAGAGGGATTAGTAGTCCCAGTGTTTTAGATAAAATATTTTCACCTCCAGTATTTAAGGCAGAAATTACTCCATCTACGTTTTCTAAAGCTAAATTTAAATCTTTTTCATTTAGCGTATTCCCTTTTAAAACTGTAAGAGCTTCATGGTTAATCATTATTTTTTGTTCATCTCTTACTAAAGCAATTACTTCACAGTTAGCTTCTAATAATAAATCCACTAAAAAAGAACCAACTCTTCCAGTTGCTCCTAATAATAATATTTTCATAACATCACCTTGTTGTATTGTACAATATATTTATTAATTATGTCTTTTAATAAACTAAAAACACATGATTTCTGATAATGAAAGTGCTTTTTAAGCTTAATATTAATTCAATAGAAAAGTTATGATAGAATGAAATTAACTTACTAAAATTTAGAAATGAGGGGTAAATATGGCAATTAATAAAATACAAGAAGAATTTACTGACTATTTAAAGAAGATCGAAAATTATAATGAAGCAATTAATGTTATGTATTGGGACCTTAGAACGGGAGCGCCTAAAAATGGAGCTGAACAAAGGTCAAATGTCATCAGTCAGCTTTCTGCAGAAGTATTTGAAATGACAACATCAAGTACGATGGAAAACTATTTAAATTTATTGGAAAAAGAAATAGGCACAGGAAATATAGATGAAATCATTGAAAAATCTGTTAAGGAATGTAGAAAAAATTATGATTTAAACTGTAAAATCCCTAAAAATGAATATGCAGAATATGTAAAGCTTTGTTCATTAAGTGAAAATGCTTGGGAAGACGCTAAAAATGAAGGTGACTTTAGTAAGTTCCAACCATATTTAGAAAAAATTGTAGCGATGAAAAAACAATTCATTGAGTATTGGGGCTACAAAGAAAAGAAATATGATACTTTATTAAGCTTTTATGAGCCGGGTATGACAACTGGGAAGCTTGATGAAGTTTTTGGTAAAGTAAGAGAAAGTCTTGTACCATTAGTTGCGAAAATTTCAAATTCGCAAACTAAACTAATTCGCGAAGAATTATCACAACCGATCTCAATTGCTCTTCAAAAAGAAGTTAGTGAAGAGATACTTGTAAAATTAGGTTATAATTTTGATTCTGGTCGTTTAGATGAAACAGTTCATCCGTTTCAGATTACATTAAATCCTGGTGATGTTCGAGTAACAACGAAATAT
>NZ_NTZO01000395.1 GCF_002559405.1 Bacillus sp. AFS001701
GCCGTGATCATCGACGAGGTCTCGCGGCGCGAGGACAGCGACCTCACCGATGTGCACGCGCAGATCGTCGTCGAGCGCGACAGTCAGAAGGCGATCATCATCGGGCATAAGGGCAAGCGGCTGCGCGACGTCGGCGCCCGTGCGCGCGGAGGGATCGAGGAGCTCCTCGGTACTCGCGTGTTCCTCGGCCTGCACGTGAAAGTCGCGAAGGAGTGGCAGCGCGACCCGAAGCAGTTGGGCAGGCTCGGATTCTGACAT
>NZ_NTZO01000396.1 GCF_002559405.1 Bacillus sp. AFS001701
ATTGGCAAGAAACTCTCTTATATCATGTTTTTTTTATCAAAAACGAAAATGAAAATTTGCTAATTATTCTTGGCTCAGAAATAGGATTAGATCGTCGTTTAGATTTGCCATCAGAATCAGATTGGTATAGTAAATCGGAGCATTTTTTGAAATTATTACAATGGATCATCGAGCCTTATTCTACTGTTGCTTTCACTGAACCAGAACAGTTTCATCTTGAAGGAAAAGGACATCAATCTAATTTTGTTTCTGACGTTTCTTTGATCGAGCTTTATTATGAGAATGAATCTTTACATGCTACAACCGAGGAATTTGAAGAATTTAAATCGATATTGGTAGAAGGAAAATTGGGGGAATTAGAAAAACGATTTAATTTTACTAAGGTACTTGAATCAATCGATCAAATCGAGTTAGCAAAAGGAGATTCTTTAAGATCAATGAAAAATCATTTTATAGCCGCTTGTGGAATAATCTCCCAATATGCAATTGATTCTGGTACAGATAATGAATATGCAAGAACTTTAGCGGATAAATATATTAATTTAGTTGAAAGG
>NZ_NTZO01000089.1 GCF_002559405.1 Bacillus sp. AFS001701
TTTCTTTCGCATAAAAGTATTTTTTCTGTTAGGATAATTAGTATTATTTTTTCTGAAAAGATAATGATAAGACTGGAATCTAAATTAAAGAAAAGGTGAGTATTATGTTTAACAAATTAAAAAAAATGTTCGGTTTAGAGGAAGAACAACAACAAGGATCTGCTCCTATAACTAAAGAAGCAACTAAGGAAGTTGTCATTAAAGCGCCATTAACTGGAGAGATACATCCACTATCTGAAGTACCAGATCCTGTATTTGCAGAAAAAATGATGGGTGATGGATTTGCTATTACACCTTCAGAAGGTGTTGTAGTAGCTCCTTTTGATGGAGAAATCGTACAAGTATTCCATACGAAACACGCTATTGGAATTCGTTCAAATGAAGGTGTTGAAATCTTAATTCATGTTGGACTAGAAACAGTTAAACTAAATGGTGAAGGTTTCGATGCTCATATAACAGAAGGACAAAAAGTTAATGCTGGAGACCATTTATTAACATTCAATATTGACTATATAAAAGAAAATGCAAAAAGCACGATTACTCCAGTTATTTTTACAAATGGAGATGCGCTAGAAACAATTAAAGTTACAGCAACTGGCTCAATACAAAGAGGTTCAGATGCAGCTGTTGCTACATTAAAATAAAAAAAATAGCCCCCCTAGGGCTATTTCAGAGTGTAGACAAACCCCTTTTTCAATGTTTTACTTGTTGAAAAAGGGGTTTTTAAACATTTTTATTAGCACATTTAGTTGACGAATATAGATTTTGATACTATATTTTATTACTACTCTTATCGCAAAAAATAGCTGTCGACTTTGTCGACAGCCTGAAATAGCCCCCCTAGGGCTATTTTTTTTATGCAGTTCTTACTTTTAAATGTTGTTTTCGCTTTACATTTAAACCAATGAACAACGGTTTTATCGTAGGTTGTGACTCAATAATAAATTTCTTCGCAATCATAGGCACAGCTAAACCAATCATTGTATACAATAACGGTCCATAATCGAAAAACTGTGAAAAAACAGCATTCGCAAAAATATGGATGTACATTATTGTTAATGATTCTTTACCAAATATTGTGCAAGGTTGGATAAATTGTAGTTTGGCTATCTTTTGACATAAATAAAGTACAGCAATTGTCATTGTTATTGGAATTAAAGCATCTAAAAATAAATGGTTATATCTTAAATATTTTAGACTTAGATGGTAATCTAATTTATTCAATTCATATAAGGTCATATAAACGATGCTAAGCGCAATACATGATATTCCAAGGAAGTTAGAAATTGACGCTATCAATTTTTTTGTAAAGAATCCTAACCCTAAAAAGAAAATAGCTAGTAGAGCAACATCCATATTCCATGGAATCGAAATTTGATTAAAGCTATTTTTACCAATTTGTGGAATTAATTTAATTGTTTCAAAATGTGCAAGCAAATAGCAAGCAATTACGATGAATAGACGGGTACTATTCTTTTTAAAGTATAAACAGATTAACGCAAATAATATTTGAGTAATAAATAAACATGTCACATACCAAAATACGCCATGGACTCCAGTAATAAATCTACCACCAATTAACAATGAAAGGAGTTCCTTTAGTAAATTTGATTGATTAATGGTTCCGTCTATTACCTCAATTGTCATGTTATATAAACTAAATAAAACTAAATACGTACAGTAAGGTACAAGCAATCTACATGTTAGTTTTTTTATATAAAATTTGAGTTCATTAATTGAATTGACCGGTTTAAATAAATAACCACTAATAATAAAAAATAGAGGCATATGGAACCAGTAAATAAATGTAATAGAATTCGGACCTTCTGTAGAATGACCATAAACAACCAAAAAGATGCCGATCATTTTGGCAACATCCAACCATTTTTCACGTTCTATTTTCATTTTATCACCTTGTTTTTATGGCTCGCTTAAAGAGAAAAAACTTCAAATCATAGCCAATTTTTTTAAATAATGTCCAAACATATTGTAACTGATGAGTATTACAAAGTGACAACATGGACGTTACAATCAAGTTATAAAATGTAAATAAATATTTCATAAACGCTACAAATAAATTTGGATATTAAGTATAGCACCGGAAGATACAAGATGGTAAAAAATGTAAATTTTTATTAAAAATTATTAATAATCAGTTCTTTCGACAAATATATTATGTTTTGCATTATATACTTAGCAGGCTGAATTAGAAAAGATAGTACACTTTTTAAATAATCATTTCATTAGTCGAGGTGAAGGAAAAACAATGGGCTCAATTATTAAAGTTGAAAATCTTAAAAAGAGATATGGAGATTTTTACGCTGTTAATGGAATTAGTTTTGAAGTTGAAAAAGGTGAAGTATTTGGATTACTCGGTCCAAATGGAGCTGGTAAATCAACGACAATGGAAATGCTTGTAGGATTAAGAAAACCAGATGAAGGTACGGCTACTATTGCAGGGCATGTGATCGGTAAAGACTCATATAAAATCAAACAAGAAATTGGAATCCAACTCCAATCAACATCATTATTTGAACTGTTAAAAGTAAAAGAAATCATTGAAATGTATGCAAGCTTTTATCCAAGTCATATCCCAATTCAACCGTTAATCGATGAAATGCTCTTATCTGAGAAACAAAATAGTCTAGTAAAAGGATTATCAGGAGGGCAAAAGCAGCGATTAGCAATTGCATTAGCGTTAATTCATGATCCTCAAATCATATTTTTAGATGAGCCAACTACAGGACTTGATCCACAAGCTCGTAGAACGTTGTGGGATATCATTTTAAAACTAAAAGCACGAGGTAAAACAGTCGTTTTATCAACACACTATATGGATGAGGCTCATGTACTAGCAGATCGCATTGGTATAATGGATAAAGGTAAATTAATTGCGCTAGATACACCAAACAATTTAGTAAGTTCAATTTCTGCAGAGAGTGCGATTGAATTTAAGACAAAAGTACCAGAGCAAGAAGAAAAGTTTGCACATTTAGACAATGTAATGAATGTCGTGATTAATCATGATTTCGTAACATTGTATACTCGTAACTTACAAGCTTCATTAATGGCCTTACTCGAATATACAAAAGATCAAGATATGACGATTTCAGATTTATCGACTAGAACCGCGACTCTTGAGGACGTATTTTTACATATGACTGGAAGGGGGTTACGTGAAGAATGAAGGCTTATTATCAATTGACTTTAGCGCAACTCCGGATTTATGTACGTAATCGTCAAGCACTAATTTGGACACTCTTATTTCCTTTTTTCTTTATGATTATTTTCGGATTAATGTTTAACGATGGGAATACAACTAGTTACTCAGTAAATCTAATTGATTATGATAACACTCAAGTAAGTAAACAAATTACAACTGTATTAGAGAAACAAAAGTCGCTTAAAATTCATAAAAAAACAAATGAATTAAAGTCTAGGAAATTATTATCTGATGGTAAAACCGATTTTGTAATCGTCATTAAAAAAGGATTTCAAAATCAAGTTACAACTAAACAACAATCCGCTCCTGCACAAATAAAAGTACTTTATAATGAAAGTAATGCGGGCCAGCTTCAAGGTGGAATAGCAACGATTACAGCATATGTTGACGCCGCTAGTAAACAAATGGCAGGGTATACACCTAAAATCGTAACAGACTTTAAAGGAGTAGCGGGAATTACTCTTTCATATTTAGACTTTTTAGTACCTGGAATTATTGCAATGCAAATCATGAATAATAATATGAATGGTGTTGCAGGCCAAATTGCCTCTTGGAGAGAACGAGGCGTACTAAGACGAATGCAAGGCACCACATTAAGAGCCTCAACGTTTATTGCAGCGCAAATTACAGCAAGGCTAATCTTGAATAGTCTACAAGCCATCTTAACAATTCTAATTGGCTACTTTGGATTCGACGTAAGTATTCGAGGATCATTCCTATTAGTAGTATTGTTTGTAGTATTAGGTACATTAACATTTATGAGTATTGGATTTATTATAGCAAGTTTAGCGAAAAGTCCAGAAAGTGCTGGACCAATTGCAGGTTTCATTTCGTTCCCACTAATGTTTTTAGGTGGAGTATTTTTCCCTGTAAATAATATGCCCGAATATTTACAACCGATTATAAAGACAATTCCAATTACGCACTTATCAACCGCAATGCGTGACATCATGAATGTCGGAGCATCATTTGGAGATTTACTTCCAGATTTCGGCTGGTTATGTGTCTGGATGGTCGTAAGCTTCTTAATCGCTGCACGTACATTTAGATGGGAGTAAGGGCAGAAACTAGATAATGAATAATGGAAATGAAACATAGTAAATTAAAGTATTTAATCAAAAAAGACTTTCACTAATTTTAGTGAAAGTCTTTTTTTTTACCTTTTCTTATCCAAACTCCCATTCTTGCCTTTAAGAATAGTTATACATTATTTATTGCATACTATTTAAAAATTAAGATTAGGTGAGTTATAGGTGAGTTCAATATTTGAAATCTATTTTCGTGATGTAAAGCGGGTTGTAACAAATTGGGCTGCATTGATGATTATCATTGGTTTAATTATCATGCCCTCGATGTATGCATGGTTTAATATAATGTCCTCTTGGGATCCGTACGGCAATACAAAGGGCTTAAAAATCGCAATAGTAAATGAGGATCGTGGTGCTACTGTCTTAAACAATAAAATTAATATCGGAAACGAAGTAATACATTCTTTAAAACAAAATCATTCTTTAGGCTGGAGATTTACAAGTAAAAAAGTCGCAAATGAAGGCGTTAAACAAGGAAAATATTACGCTAGTATTTTAATTCCAAATGATTTTTCAACTAAAATTAGCACGGTTTTAACAGATCATCCTCAAAAACCTGAACTAGTTTATCAAGTTAACGAAAAACTAAATATTGTTGCGCCGAAATATACTGAAAAAGGTGCAACCGGTATTGCGAGTGAGATTACAAAGAAATTTGAAAAAACCGTAAGTAATGAAGTATTGCAGGAGTTTAATAAAATAGGAATTGATTTACAAGCAAATTTACCTGAAATAAAAAAATTTGAGCAAATGGTTTTTAAGCTTGAAAAAGATTTACCTGAAATAAAGACAACTGTGAATATAGCCTTAAATGACTATAAAAAAGTACAAAGCGTTATTCAAACTACAAAAAAAGACATGGAATTGATTAATAACATCGTAGCAAATGGTGAAAAATTAACGGCTAGTTTAAGTGGTTTTTTTAATCAAATTAACAAAGCAATTCAAGATTCAACTCCATTTATTAAAGAGACACTTAACCTACTCCATAACCAGTCTGTTGTTATACAAAGTACATTATCACAATTACAGAATCAAACGATTAGTCAAGACGAATCCATGAGGCTATCGAATGAAATCGGAAAAGTACTACCGAATTCAAGAAATTTGGTTACTTCTTTAAATCAAGTTCTTCAATCGTTTAATAGCTTAGGTACTAAAGTAGATTTTAGTAAAGATGTTAGTTCATTAAAAGATCTAGAATCAGATTTAATGATGATTCAAAATGAGAATGCTCAATTAAAAAGTGCAATACAAAGCGGCAACGGTCTACCGAATGATTTACTTCAAAAGATGAATGAAAGCGCGGCAAGTATAAATAACAAAATAAACAGTTTAACTGGAAATTTTGATCAAGATTTAGCGCCAAAAATAAGTGAAGCTTCAAGATTAGTGAATGAATCATTAAAAAATACCCAGACTGTTTTGGCTGATGCAAAAACGAGTATACCTACAATAAAAGGTGTACTCCAGGACACATCAAATTTATTAGCAACCAAAAAGGGTGATATACAACAATTAGTAAATGAGTTCCCAATCATTGAAGCGAAAATAAAAAAAATAGCTAATGAGATTAGAAAGGCTAAAGAAAAAGGAAGCATCGAGGATTTAATTAATTTTCTACGAACAGATATAGAAAAGGTAAGCGACTTTTATTCCAGCCCAATCGCAATAAAAAAGGAGCGAATGTTTCCAATACCGAATTATGGCACAGGGTTGACTCCTTTTTATACAACTTTGTCGTTATGGGTAGGAGCTTTATTAATGGTGTCGTTATTAACTACTGAAGTTCATGAAGAAAAACCATATAAAAGTAGAGAAGTTTATTTTGGAAGACTATTGACCTTTGTAACTATTGGGGTATTACAGACATTAGTAGTGACTACCGGTAACTTTCTAATACTAGGAACTTATGCAGCAAGTAAAGGTTATTTTATCTTATTTGCATTATTGATTAGCATTGTATTTACGTTTATTGTTTATACGCTTGTTTCAGTTTTCGGAAATATCGGGAAAGGCATTGGTATTATCTTTTTGGTTCTCCAAATATCTGGAGCGGGAGGAGTTTATCCGATTCAAGTAACTCCGCCATTTTTCCAAAAAATAAATCCATTTCTACCTTTTACCTATGCATTAAGCTTGTTAAGGGAGGCGACTGGTGGAATCGTTTGGGAAACCATTTATAAGGACCTTCCAATACTAGTTCTTTTTGTCGTTATTGCAATCATAGTGGGGGTAGTTCTTAAAGCAACTATTAATAAAAGAGCAAGTAAAATTACGGATCTTTCCAAGAAGAGTAGGCTAATCCATTAGACGTTTGAAAAAATAAATTCATATAAAAATCATTGAACTGTTTTGCCAACTGCTATAACATAGATAAAAGTTATATCTTCATAGCTTTTAGGAGAAGTAGGTGTTTTGTATGAAATTATCAGTTGTTGTATATTGCTATAACAATGGAGAAAATTTTGAGAGATTTCACGTTAATTTATCAAATACAGTAAAGTTACTTAAAGAAGATTATGAAATTATTTATATAAACGACGGAAGTGATGATGATACACTACTAGCACTTCAAGTCGTTGCAAATCATAGCAGTCATTTGAAATATATCTCGTTTACTCGCCGTTTTGGAAGAGAGGGAGCAATTTGTGCTGGACTTGAACATGCAAAAGGCGATGTAGTTATCCTAATGGATGGAAACTTTGTACACCCACCGAATGTTATTTTAGAGATGATGGATGAATACAAAAAAGGACATAACCATGTAGTTGCATCGAAAAAAATAGAGAATTCAGTTCTAAAAAAAGCAAAAAAAGGCATTTTTGAGAAGGTTATTAAAAAATTTGTGGACCCGGATATTTTGCAAAACGAATCAGACTTTCGTTTGTTAAGCAGAAAAGTAGTGAATGCTATTTTAAGCATGCCAGAATCAAACCGCTATTCAAAAGGTATTTTTAACTGGATTGGTTACAAAATAAAAACGATTGAGTATGAAATAACATCAAGAATCATTAACAAAGAGTCCGAAGTAAAAAGAATAGATTCGATAAAAAGATCTATTGAATATATATTGTGTTTTAATACAGGACCATTGAGGTTGTTAACGAAAGCCGGATTACTATTAATTGGTATAAGTATTGTAATCTTTATTATGATGAGCTTTAAAGTTCTTTTAGTTGGGATTAGAATTCCTGGATTATATACGATTTCCAATTTCATTATGTTATTTGGCGGAGTTCAAATCTTGATGATTGGTGTATTAGGCGAGTATTTAGGTAAGATCTATTACGAAACAAAAAGAAGACCCCAATACATTGTTGAGACTTCAAGCTATGATGAAAATTAAATAGTACGATATGATAAATTTGGAAATTCGACAAGAATCTTGTCGAATTTCTTTTTTCGTTACATAATATTTAAAGATAGAATAATATTTTTATGAAAGCTTGGAGAATAATATGGGGAATATTTATAAAGCTATTCCAGGGGTAGTTCTTTGCCTAATTATTGCACTTATTAGTGAATCACTTTCTTATATATTGCCGGTTGGAGCAGCTACATTTTCAATATTAATCGGATTGATTGTCGGTAATACAGTACACTTAAAGCCTTATTTTGAAGGCGGTAGAAAGTTTGCAGAAAGTAAATTATTAGAGGTATCAATATTTTTATTAGGAGCAACGATCAGCATTCAAATGATTAGCCTACTAGGATTAAAAGGAATTTTGTTAATCGTGACACAAATGTGTTTAGTCATCGTTTTTACGATTTGGTTAGGCGAAAAATTAGGTTTTGGTTTAAATTTTAGCTATTTAATGGCAAGTGGAAATGCAGTTTGCGGTTCGTCAGCAATTGGAGCAACAGCCCCAGCTATACAAGCCACGCAAGAAGAAAAGGGACTGGCTGTCACACTTGTAAATATGATGGGAACAGTCTTAATGTTTATTCTGCCTTTAATAGCATCTGTATTATATCACTCAGAAACATTGCCGACCTCTGCGCTTATCGGAAGTACATTACAATCAGTGGGACAAGTAGTTGCTAGTGGTAGTTTAGTGAATGATGAAGTAAAGAATTATGCCACTTTATTTAAACTGATTCGAGTAGTTTTTTTAGTTTTTGTGGTTTTTAGCTTATCTACTATAAAAAGAAGACACATAGCAGAGGAATCTATTGAAAAAGTAAAAATCCAATTTCCTTGGTATGTAATTGGATTTGTCATCCTTTGTATTTTTTATAGTTTAGGATTGCTACCAAGTTGGGCTGCGAATATTTCAAATAAGACTAGTCATTTATTTGAAATTATTGCACTCGCTGCAATAGGTTTAAATGTAAATTTAAAAATAATCATTAAACAAGGGAAGTCACTCTCACTTTATGCATTAAGCATCGTAGGTTTTCAAATCATCATAGCAATTTTGCTAATTCAAGTAATCTATTAATAATCGCGAACAACGACAAGAAACAACAAAACAGATCTATTTCTCGGGAAATTTCGTCAGGAAAGGTGGTATTTCATTGCTTCAACTAACATCAAATTGGAGAGAAAAGTTAAAACCAGAGTTTGAAAAACCTTATTTTAAAGATTTATTGCAATTTCTTGAAAAAGAATACAAGGAACAAACAATATACCCTGCCAAAGAGCACTTATTTCAGGCTTTAAATGAGTGTTCATACGAAGTTTGTAAAGTAGTGATTATTGGACAAGACCCATATCATCAACCAGGTCAAGCGCATGGGTTAAGTTTTTCTGTATTACCGGGAGTAAAAATACCGCCTTCTTTAAGAAATATTTATAAGGAATTAAATAGCGATTTAGGGATAGAAATACCAACTAGCGGTTATTTAATTAAGTGGGCGAAGCAGGGGATTTTATTATTAAATACTGTTTTAACTGTTCGTGAAGGGGAACCAAATTCCCATAAAAATAAAGGATGGGAACTATTTACGAATACAATCTTATCCGAGTTAAATAAGCAAGATCGTCCGATTATTTTTGTTCTATGGGGTAAACATGCTCAAGCTAAAGAAGAACTGATTACGAGTAACCACCATGTAATATTAAAATCACATCATCCAAGTCCATTGTCAGCTAGTAGAGGATTCTTTGGAAGTAAACCATTTTCAAAAATTAACCAAAAACTAGTAGATCTTCAACTGGAACCGATTGACTGGACAGTTGAGTAGTCTATAAATAGGATATAAAGAAGGGTTGTCTTTCGACAGCCCTTCAGAGTGTAGACAAACCCCTTTTTCAAAGTTTTACTTGTTGAAAAAGGGGTTTTTAAACATTTTTATTAGCACATTTAGTTGACGAATACAGATTTAGATACTATATCTTGTTACTACTCTTATCGCAAAAAATAGCTGTCGACTTTGTCGACAGCCCTTTCTTGTATTTATTATTTATTACTCAATATAAACTTTTCAACAACTTTAGCGACACCATCTTCGTTATTTGTAGCAGTGACATAATCTGCTTGTTGCTTAATTTCTTCAGGAGCATTTCCCATCGCAACACCTAGTCCAGCAAATTTAATCATCGGTAGGTCATTATATCCATCACCTACAGCGATTACTTCGTCTTGTCGAATTCCTAAAATTTGAATTAAGTGATTTAGACTTTTACCTTTATCAACTTCACTGTTCGTTAGTTCTAAAAAGAATGGCTTTGAGCGCATGACACTAATTTTACCTTCCAGCTCTTTTTGAAGTATTTTTTCAACTTGAGCTAATTTTTCTGGATCCTCCAACATTAACAATTTTACAACATCATTTTGTACATGCTCAGTAAAGCTGCTTACTTCTTTAATAGGCATGCCTGTGAGCTGGCCTTCAATATCAGTATATTGATTCCCTTTTTCTGTAATAATATCATTTTCAACATATGTATGAACGAAGACATTATGTTTCTTACTAATCTCATAAAGTTCATGTGCTTGCTCTTTTGTTAGTGTACATTCATAAACATTATTTTTTGTTCGATAGTCAGTAATGATTCCTCCGTTAAATGATAGGACATAGCTACCATAATCATGTAGTAATAGTTCCTCAGCTAACTTATGCATAGCAAAGGTTGGTCTACCGGAAGCTAACACTACTTTTACACCCATATCTTGAGCTTTGAGTAAAGCTTCCTTCGTTTTTTGCGAAATAACATGTTGATCCGTTAAAAGGGTGTCATCGATATCCAAAACGATCATTTTATAGTTCAAGTTACATTACCTCCTAAAAATTAACTTTTTTAGTATACCACCGTTCGATTAAAATAGTGCTTAATTTGGTTGGTATTCGCTTTCAGAAAAAAGCCATAGTATAATAGGGTTTATTGGATTGTGTTAATAAAGTTTGGTGGTGATTTATCTGAATATCAGTGTAGAAAAAGTAATCCAGCAAATTGAAAATGAGTTACATAAGGCAAAAGTAAGTACGCAAAAACTTGGACAGCTTCGAGAAAGAATTGCCAGTATTCGTTCTTTATGTGAGTTACTTCTTGAAGACGAGAGCAATGTTGAGGTTCCAAAGAATATAGTAACTAGTAGTATTGTTCAATCAATACCAAGTCAGCCTATTATGTCTAGACCTTCTGCTATGCCTAAATTGGATGACTCGGAACAAAGTGGATCATTATTAGATTTTTAAGATAAAGGGGGAGAAGAAGTGAAACTATTTTTTTTATTAGGTAGTATTTTTGCATTTTTAGCAATTGCATTAGGTGCATTTGGAGCACATGGACTTGAGGGGAAAATTTCCGAAAGATCACTTCAAATTTGGCAAAAAGCTGTTCAATATCAAATGTTTCAAACAGGTGGTCTATTTATCATTGCATTTTTAATTGATAAATTTGGTTCAACAACTCAATTAATGTGGGCGGGTTGGTTATCTATAATAGGAATCATCTTATTCTCAGGAAGCTTGTACATATTAAGTGTATCTGGAATTAAAATACTAGGTGCGATTACTCCACTAGGTGGTTTAGCATTTTTAGTAGCTTGGATATTAGTAGGAATTTCAGTAATGAAATAAGAAAAGTGTTCAATAAAAGTGCAATTATTGCACTATATTGAACACTTTTTTTTAAAGTTGATAAGGCAAAGCTATTTCTTCGTCAAATGTGACGTAATCTAAGTAAATTGTTAACAATATGAAAGTTTTAGTTGTATTTACATCTCTGAGTACAATATGATCACGTCCAGCTCCCATAATATACCCTACAAATACTTGTTGTTGGTGGCCAGTAAAAGTCATATAAACCGTAGCAATTTTCCCACGATTGGCTCTAAGTATATTTTCTACATATGATTGTTCAAATAGGCCAGCCGTGGCAGTAACTTGACCTTGTTGGGTAATCATACCGCCTGATGGGGCTGCATATCCTTGCCCCTGTCCGGTTTGTTGTCCTTGCCCTTGGCCAGGTTGCGCTGCACGATAAAGATTTGGATAATATTCGTAAGGATTACTCAAAGAAAAAACCTCCCTTAGTTAAATCTAATTAAACGCTATAAACTTTAGGACAATCTTCAGAAGTTGGTTGATAAAAGCAATGCGACTTAAATCTTCCTGCTAGTTTTTGGTTAAACCAAGTTCCTGGGCATGAACCTGCGGGTCTGAAGAACCATAGGCCATAAGTAGCTGGCCAAAAACGCTGTCCTGCTATTACTTTTCTAGATAGCTCAATATCTTGGTCCCTGGCACGTTGATAAAAGTAAGATTTTTGAACAGCTTCGAATCCACCTGGATTCTGATAAACCATATCTTTTATACTTCGAATGTCTCTAAAATCTAAGCAATCACCTAAAACCCTATTAACACATACATTACCAACCATTAACATACCTTCTACACCTTCGCCTTCAGCTTCAGCACGCATTAATCTAGCAAGCAAAGCAACCTCAGCGTCAGTATAACGAATTACAGCCATAAAAAAGCCTCCTCATCCGAATTTAAATATTCTGCATGAATCCCATTGGTGATCGGAAAGCGAGGACTAATTAGTTCGTTCACTACTGTAACTATATTAAAATTGAAAGAAACATATGACATCTTTTCCAACAGGAAAATAAAAAAACTTCTCAAAAAAGAGAAGTCTTTTAATTTATATACTATGACTGTTCGTATTCAGTGGATACTCTTAAGTATTCAATTATACGTAAAGATATTTTGAGAATGCATCTTCTTTTAGGATTGTTCCAACAAAGAATGAACCAAATACTCCATAACGAGCACTTACTTCATCAAAGCGCATTTCATAGATTAATTTTTTGAATTGAAGTACGTCTTCAGAGAATAAAGTAACGCCCCATTCATAATCATCAAAACCTACAGAACCAGTAATAATTTGTTTAACTTTACCAGCATAACCACGACCAATTTTTCCGTGGCTGTACATCATTTCTTTACGAGCACCTGAAGGAAGCATGTACCAATTATCTTCGCCTTCACGCTTTTTATCCATTGGATAGAAGCATACGTATTGAGATTTTGGTAAAGTAGGGTAAAGTCTAGCGCGAACATGTGGATTTTGATATGGATCGCCATCTTCTTCGCTTAAGTAATTACTTAATTCAACTACAGAAACGTATGAATAAGTTGGAATCATATACTGAGATAATGTAGTTTTATTAATTTCTGTTTCAATATGTAATAACTCATCCATAGTAGGTCGTAAAACCATAAACATAATGTCTGCTTTTTGACCTAAAATATTGTAAATAGCATGGCTACCTTCACCAGAATCAGCAACTTGATTCCATTTTGAGAAAACTTGTTGGAACTCTGTAATCGCTAGTTGACGCTCATCACTACCTAATTGTTTAAAAGCATGCCAATCCATACTTCTAAAATCATGTAAACAATACCAGCCATCTAAAGTTTTTGCAGCTTCACTCATTTTAAATCCCCCAAACGTTATCGTATTGATTTTCATTTATATAGCATACTACAAATAAAAGTATTTTGTAAAAACATACAAAATTATACAGTTTCCAAATTTAGTTAGAAAATTAGGAATTAATTTACTTTAAATGATAGCGCTTTATTAAATATATTATATTTTTCATTATTCTAAAAAGGTTTTATTCTAATTATGTACAAATAAAATAATTTTAAAGATCTTGGAGGCAATTATGAGCAATTTATTTGAAAGCATTAAACAAAAAGTATCAGGTAAAGGTATTTCAATTGTTTTACCAGAAGGTACAGATGAGAGAATCTTAACAGCAGCTGACAGATTAGCGAAAGAAGATGTATTAAAACCAATCTTAATAGGTAACGTAGAAAACGTAAAAGAAAAGGCAAGTAGCTTAGGTTTAGAACTTCAAGGAGTTGAAATTTTAGACCCATCTACTTATGAAGAAATGGAGCAATTAGTTGCATCATTTGTTGAACGCCGTAAAGGAAAAGCGACAGAAGAACAAGCTCGTAAAGCATTATTAGATCCAAACTACTTTGGAACGATGTTAGTATATGCAAACATTGCTCATGGTTTAGTTAGTGGTGCTACTCATTCAACAGCCGATACAGTACGACCAGCACTTCAAATTATTAAAACAAAACCAGGCGTTACAAAAACATCTGGTGTATTTATCATGGTTCGTGAGGATGAGAAATACGTATTCGCAGATTGCGCGATTAATATTGCCCCAAATAGCCAAGATTTAGCTGAAATTGCAATTGAAAGTGCAAAAACAGCTAAACTATTTGACATTGATCCTATAATCGCAATGTTAAGCTTTTCAACTAAAGGATCTGCAAAATCGCCTGAAACTGAAAAGGTTGCTGAAGCAGTTAAAATTGCAAAAGAGCTTGCTCCTGAATTAACATTAGATGGAGAGTTCCAATTTGATGCAGCATTTGTTCCATCTGTTGCAAAAAGCAAAGCTCCTGGTTCAGTTATTCAAGGAGATGCTAATACATTCGTATTCCCAAGCTTAGAAGCAGGTAATATTGGTTACAAAATTGCTCAACGTTTAGGTAATTTTGAAGCAATCGGTCCAATCCTACAAGGCTTAAATATGCCTGTTAACGACCTATCTCGTGGTTGTAACAGTGAAGACGTTTATAAATTATCAATCATCACAGCTGCTCAGTCACTATAATTAGGACGGAGATAAGGAAAAAGAGTACTCTTAAGTCAATGAACTTTTGAGCACTCTTTTTTTATTGGAACACTTTGTGTTAGTTTAATTAATGTTCTAATCATCCTTGCATAGAACTTATGTCCGAATTGCGATCAATCATTCGTTGCAAATGATAATTATATAATTCTATTTCATCATCAAGTAAGGAGTTAGGTGTTAATTTTGGAGTTAATTTAATTAATGATTGAAGTAGTCTTGTCATTACATCCGTCACTGTTAGATTTAATGATAGTAGTTCGGAAAGAGATGCCATTGTATCAGGTATAATTGTAGGATATTTAAATGAAGTTTCTTTATTATCAATCGCAATTTCATAAAAATCTTTAATAATGGAAGCACGTTTTGAACCACTTTCGTTAATACATAAATAAATTTGAACAGCAACCCCTTTTCGTATTCTACGTTGAGAGATACCCGCAAATTTCTTGTCATCGATACTTAAATCAAAATCTCCTGGACAATATGATCCTACTATTTCTTTTGCAACTATTTTATCTGTTAAATCCTTAAACATATCTTGGATTAGTGCATACATCGTTTCATAACCATCATTAATTTGCAGTTTATGTTCAGCCTCTGGAAAGAGGATAGATATATTTAGAACACCTTCATCTAAAACAACAGCAAGCCCACCTGAATTTCGTACGATTGCTTTGTATCCATGGTCATTAAGGAATTTAACCCCATTTGTTAGATTCGGTAGTCTAGTATCTTGTATTCCTAGAACTATTGTGTTGTGGTGTACCCAAGTTCGAATTGTTGTTGGAGACTCCATTTTCCCAACTTTTGTACATAATGTGTCATCTAATGCAAAAGATTGGATCGCCTCAAAGGATGGTCCTAAAGTTGATCCGTCTATAAAACGTATTTCATCTGTTTGTAACCGATTCAAATGTTGATTCATTAAATAAGCCCCTTGCGTTTTGCGTTTGTTTTCCTATTTTAGCATGATTTTAAACTAAATAAAAAAACTTCATATTCTAAAATAGTAAATATAAGTTGACAATAATTAGAATCAAACATATAGTAAATAAATTAATGAAAATGATAATTGTTATCAATTGAATATCGATGAAAAAAGGAGACTCAAATGAAAAAGTTATTATTACCGTTGATTCTTATTTTTATATTAATTACGAGTGCATGTAGTCATAATTCGTCAGATAAGAAGGCAAGTACTTCAAAGATGGACGATCAACCTAAAACATTTACATATCAATCGGAAACTGGCCCCGTTGAAGTACCAACAAATCCAAAACGCGTGATCTTACTTTCAGGTTTTACCGGTAATGTCATTTCTTTAGGAGTAAATGTTGTTGGGGTAGATGTTTGGTCAAAGAATAACCCAACCTACATGGGGTAAATTAGATTATTTAGCACAGCATATCGAAATTGGTAAACTGTTAAACAAAGAGAAGGAAGCAACAAAATGGGTTGATGACTTTAAACAACGCGCGGAAAAAGCCGGAGATGAAATTCGCGCTAAAATCGGTGAAGATGCAACTGTGTCAGTATTTGAATCATATGATAAACAGCTATATGTATTCGGTAATAATTGGGCACGCGGAACTGAAATACTATACCAAGTAATGAAATTAAAAATGCCTGAGAAAGTAAAAGAAGTGGCTTTAAAAGATGGTTATTATACACTTTCTACAGAAGTGCTACCACAATATGCAGGAGATTACATTATTTTAAGTAAATACGCAGATGCAGATCTATCATTCCAGAAAACAGATACATATAAATCAATTCCAGCTGTAAAAAATAATCGTGTATATGAAATGCTTGGCAATGGCGCATCGTTCAGTGACCCAGTTACATTTGAAAAACAGCTAGCATTCTTTAAAAAATCATTTTTAGGAAATTAATAGATTGTAACGGGATTATCAAATTTAGTGTGCATGAAAATAGAGGAACTAAATCAAGTTTAAGATTTAGTTCCTCTATATTTTAACTGACAATGTTATTCTGCAATTTTTTCTAAATTTCCGTTTTTATCCATTCTAAAGGATGTTGCTGCTGGTTTCTCTTCTTCTTCAAATAATACTAATTTTCTAGCACGGTTCATTATTTTCATCATTGTTTCATAGTCTTCTTGAACAGTAGTAGCGTCTTTTTCAAGCTTTTCTACTTGTCTCTGTAACTGTGAATTTCGTTCCTGTAGCTGCATAAGCTCTCTTTTTAGTTGATCATTTTCACGGACTAAACGATCACTACCAATCTGATTACTTGAAAGACCTTGTAAGAACTGGATGACATCAAACATTGTAATTGAACTTTTTCTTGTATTCATTGGTGAAGCTGGTGGAGTCTGAATCTGTGATTGATACTGATTTTGCACGGAAGGAATACTTGAAAATATCTCAGTCGTTGGTTCCTCGTTATGCGTCACTTCTACACTTGCATCATTGTCATTATCAGTTTCCACAAAAGATCCAAATTCTTGATCGAGTTCAACACCATACTCTAAATCTTGTTCATCATTTAAATAACGATCAAAATTACTAGATACATCTGTTTGTATATAACTAGATTCAGAAGGTGTATATAATAATTTTTTCTTAGCATCTTCACCTTTAGCATGACGAAGCTTTTCTTTACGGAATTTCTTTGCTAATTGTAGTGCTTTTTCATAATTATAGCGAACTACAGCATTCCAACGAAAACCACATGCAGCCGATGTACGTTCTAAAACATCGCCTACTTCTTCAAAGGCATTTAATTGGGTACTACCTTCTCGTACATGACGTAATACGGTTTCCGCTAAAAGTAAATCATTTTCTTCAGTCCAAGCATCCTGTCTTAATTTCATCATAGAAATTTCCCCTCAACTTTCTTTTATTCAATTAATCGATTTAATTTCCTAGCTGATTAATAGAAGTTTGGACAAAAAAATAGAAAACTATACAAAAAAAAGAAAATAGTAGAATACTATTTGGAGTGATTTAATTGGAAAACTTGCATGTCCTTTTTGGAACGAGTAAAATTACTGCTGAGTATGTTCAATTTAGAACAGAAAGGATTGTAAAAAAATGTCAAATGAATTTAGAATATGTGATGACTGCCAGGCGACAAATATTAAAACATTAGTCCCTCGCTTAAAAAGAATAGATGATGAAGCAGAGATTAAAATTGGTTGTCAATCTTACTGTGGACCAGGACGAAAAAAATCATTTTGTTTCGTAAACAACCGTCCCCTATCTGCACCAAACGAAGATGACCTACTTGTAAAGATAAAGTCAAAACTAGGTAAGAATTAAACGCTCCTTCGTCTTTAGGAGCGTTTTTTTGATATAATAGATTGAAATGTGGAGAAAGCTTGTCCAGCTCTGAAGGGAATATCTCCATTCAGCTGAAGAAGTGGTGATTTTTCCACTTCGAAGATGGATGGAATATTACCGAAGAGCTAGCTTTCGGAACTAGACACCATAAAATGCCTATTTTAACTTTGATATTAAAGGGTTAAAAGATAAAAATTGATATATATAGAAGGTTGGTTTTTACCTTCATTGGAATTTGGCTTATGACCTCGAGGGGCTAATGCCTTGAGCCACAAAAGGAAAGATAGAAGAGTCCTGTTTAGAAAGTAAATCAATTAGCATATAAAGAATTAGTATACATATTGAAAGGGGGCCAAGATATGTCATATCGTTTCCAAAAGCTTTATGAGGAAAAAGTATTTAAAGATCCTGTACATCGTTATATTCACGTAAGAGATCAAGTTATTTGGGATTTAATAGGTACGAAAGAATTTCAGAGATTACGCAGAATTAAACAGCTTGGTACTACCTATCTGACGTTTCATGGAGCTGAGCATAGTCGATTTACTCACTCGCTTGGCGTTTATGAAATTATAAGACGTATGGTAGATGATGTTTTTTCTGGGCGTCCGGAATGGAATGATGATGATCGCTTATTAGCTCTTTGTGCTGGATTATTACATGATGTTGGTCATGGTCCTTTTTCGCATACATTTGAGAAGATATTTAATTTAGATCATGAAAAATTAACGAGAGAAATTATTGAGGGTTCAACAGAGATTAATAAAATCCTAAGAAAAGTAGGGGATGATTTTCCTAAGAAAGTATCAGAAGTCATTGGGAAAACATCGGCGAATAAGTTAGTTACGAGCATGATTTCAAGCCAAATTGATGCAGATCGAATGGATTATCTTCTTAGAGATGCATACTATACTGGCGTAAGTTACGGTAATTTTGATATGGAACGTATTTTGAGAATTATGCGTCCCAGACCTGATGGTGTCGTTATAAAACAATCGGGTATGCATGCCGTTGAGCACTACTTAATTAGTCGATTCCAAATGTACTGGCAAGTTTATTTTCATCCTGTGTCTAGAAGTGCAGAAGCCATTTTACAAAAAATATTACAAAGGGCTAAATTTTTGCATGAAACAGGTTACCATTTTAATTATGTACCTGTGCATTTTGGTCATTTATTTGAGGGGAAAGTTGATTTAGACGAATATATCAAATTAGATGAATCAGTCCTTTTGTATTATTTCCAAGTATGGCAGGAGGAATCTGACCAAATCTTGAGCGATCTGTGTCAACGGTTTTTAGATCGAAAATTATTTCAATATGTAGACTTTGATACACAAAAACATACTGAAAAATTTGCTAAGTTAAAAGAGTTATTTTTAGAAATTGACATAGACCCGGAATACTATTTAGTCATCGATACAATTTCAGACGAGGCTTATGATTACTTTAGGTACGGTGAAGAAGGCGGGAAGAAGCCGATTTTACTATTGCAAACGAACGGTGATTTGAAAGAAATTTCGCGTAAATCAGAGCTAGTAGATGGAATAACTGGTAAAAAGTTATTCGATTCTAAGTTATATTTTCCTCATGATTTAATTTATAACGATCCTCATGAAAAGAAAAAGAAAGTGATCGAAATGATTGAAGAAATAGCAGGGGCTAAAAGAAGATAAAAATAGTAAACGGAAGTTACTCCGTTTACTATTGATGTATGTAAGGAATTCTATTCATCACTAAGGCGTTTGCCTGCAACTGCATAATGGTTTTTTGTCATTTCTTCAATGAAAACAACAATCTTATCAGTTGGCGCACCCGTTGTTTCGCTTACAGCATCAGTAACTTTTTCAACTAATGCCTTCTTTTGTTCTTCAGTGCGACCTTCTAGCATTTTTACTGTAACGTATGGCATATTATGACCTCCTTCGTTTTATCATTTTTATTATAACTCAGGAAGTCAGAATAATAACGATTAAATCGATTAACATTGAAGAAATCATAAAGAATAAATTAAACTATTAATAAATTAACCGTTTAGTTACATAAAATAGCAATTTTTCTCGAAAGGAGCAAAGAATGGGATCATTTTTTCAATATCCATTAAAAGATATACCATTAATATTATTAGTTGTTGCAATTTCGTTATCAGTTCATGAATTTGCGCATGCTTATGTAGCTTATAAATTTGGAGATGACACGGCAAAAAGACAAGGTAGATTAACGCTTTCTCCATTTAGACATTTAGACATTTTCGGTACAATTGCGATTATTATTTTAGGCTTTGGTTGGGCAAGACCAGTTCCTGTGAATCGCCATAACTTTAAACATCCGAGATTAGCAGGAATCTTAACCACTGCAGCGGGTCCGATTAGTAATCTAATTCTAGCGACGCTTGGTTTAATCGCTTATTCATTATTATATAAATACGGAATTTTTCATTCTTTCCCACAAGCACTATCACTAACTTTAGATTCTTTTTTTAATATATTCGTTCAAATGAATATAGTATTATTTGTATTTAACTTAATTCCTCTTCCACCACTAGATGGATATCGAATTTTAGAGGATTTAGCTCCTAATGATCTTCGTGCAAAAATGTCACAATATGAGCAGTATGGAGCATTTGTATTTTTAGTTTTAGTATTAACTCCATTAGATAACTATACAATTCAGCCGATTTTCCAGGTTGCTATACCGTCAGTTTTCCACTGGATTAATTCAATCGTTACATCATTAATTTTTTAGGAGGAGCACAATGTCTGATCAACCAAAAAAGAAATCACTAGGTTTTAATATATTAAAAAATGATTCAACGAGTGGGCATGGCGGATTTGGTGTTGGAGCAATTAGTTTAGAAAATATTTCGCCAGTCTTTATTGATATACAAGAGAATGATGTTTTTGTAGATATCGGTGCAATGCACGCAAGAAGTTCAGTTGAAAAGGGAATCAAGTTTTTAACGAATGAGGATGGAGTTCCTAATGGAAAACCTTATTGGTTAGTGTGGGTCGCAACTGAGCGAACTGAAAGCGGTCCTTACTATGCTGGAGTAACAGGTTGCTACATGACTGTTGATCGCGAAGCTAGAAGGGGATATAAGCTTCTTCCTGACCACGTAAATAAAATGGATAAAGCGATGAAACGTAAAATAATGGTTGAACAGATGGATGAAAAGTCTCGTAAATTATTAGCCAATTTCTTAAAATCCCACAATGAAGAGATGTGGAATAATTCATCTGAACAATTAAAAACTGAACTTTTAGGTTAGTATACTTTTTCTGGTAAATTATATAAAAAATTTGAAGAAATCGTCGAATAATCTTTTTACATTTAAGACTAAATAAAGTAAACTAATAATAGCTTGGACAAAGCTAGGACTAGGACAAACAAAAGACCTTACCAATTTGGTGAGGTCTTTTGTTTTTACAGTAAATATTGTGAATACCAAGGCTTACTGTCTTTATTTTCCTTTTTATGTTTTTGGTTCATTTTTTTATTCATACAAGGTTTTGTAGGTTGTGTCCCTTTACGAAAATAAAGTGAAACCTTGTCGCCGCATCCTTCTTTAAACAAAAGACCAGTCTTTTCATCTATAGCAACTTTAACTAGATCATTAGGTAGTTTAGTGCCTATATTTTTATCCAATAAATTTGTCATAACTGATGCCCATACCTTCTTCGACAGTGTACCTTCCTCTACGGTTAAATTTTTTGAATGATCATACCCAACCCATACCCCAACAATAAGATTTGAATGGAATCCAATCATCCAGCTGTCCGTTTTCGTAGTACCGGTTTTACCATAATAATCTTTTGATAGTTCAGGAATAATACTAGTACCTGTTACTGGCAAGTAGCTTGAAAAATTTGTGTTGAACATTCCGTTCATTAGTTGTTTCAGTATAATGGTTTGATCTTTATCTAGTCTTTGTTTTTTATCAAACTTTTCTTTATAAATCGTCTTTCCATTTTGAGTCTTAATCTCTTTTACGAAATGAGGAATAACATCTTTACCATTATTCGCAATTAACGCATATGCTCTTGTCATATCGAGCAATGAAGCATCTTGAGTGCCGAGTGCCATTGAGGGTAGTTTATTATTTGGCGTAGTTAAATGGAATAACTTCTGTGCTTTAATAAATTCGTCAGTACCGACTGCCTGTTGTGTTTTTACAGCGTATATATTGTCTGAAACAGCAATAGCTTTAGCTAAAGTAATTGAATCATGTGCGTATAGATTGCCACTATTTTTGGGGCTATATGAATCTCCATTTTCAAAGTGAAATATAGTAGGCTTACTTTGAAGTCTTGTTGATGGGGTATATCCATTTTCAAGTGCACTGTAATATAGAATTGGTTTTATTGTACTACCAACCTGTCTTTTCGACGCTATTGCTCGATTAAATAAAAACTGTCCTTTCTCACGGCCTCCAGTCATCCCTAATACTTCACCAGTTTGACTATTTAAAACGACTACACTAGCCTGTAAATCAGATTTTGGTCTAATATATTTATCAAATGCTTGATCAATGTGCTTTTGAATAGCGGGATTAAATGTTGTATAAATTTGACTACCATTGTTATTGATTGATTGTCCAATTGAAGTTGTAATCTCTTTTTGAACGCTTTGTTGAAAATAGGATGTAAATGAAGAGTTTGAAGTATGTTTAATCGGTTTTAACTTTATCGTTTCATCAATTGCATTTTTAACGGTTTTTGAGCTGATTAATTTATTCTGTTCTAGTGCTGATAAAATTCGTTGCTGTCTTTTCTTTACAGATGAAAAATGAACGTAAGGATCGTATATTGAAGGATTAGCCGGAATACTTAATAAAAATGTAGATTCACCAATTGTCAGCTCGTTTGACTCTTTTCCTAAGAAGGTATTCGCCGCAGTTTCTAGACCATAAATACCATGTCCAAAATATATAGTGTTTAAATATGCTTCTAATATTTTATTTTTACTGTAGGCTGACTCAAGTCTCATCGTTAAATAAGCCTCTTTTAATTTACGATTAAGCGTTTTTTCTTGTGAAAGATATAAATTTTTTGCAAGTTGCTGAGTTATTGTACTTCCGCCTTGAGCGTATTGTCCCTTCGTTATATTAATTAAAATAGCAGAACCCAACCTTTTTAAGTCGAAGCCATGGTGATGAAAAAAATTACGATCCTCAGAAACTAAAATACTATTGATCGCAATTGGAGGCACATCTGCAATTTTAAGTGTTTTACGATTTTGGAGTAGCTTAGTTTTACTAATTAGCTTTTGATTGTGATCATAATAACTGGAATTTGACTCAATAAATAACGAAGGTTTTGTAGACGTAACTGCAAACAGATAGACACAAGATAAAAATAGTGTACCTGAAATTGAAATAATCGTAAGCAAAATACCGACCTTTTGAAGTGTACGCCAATGAAAAGAGTAGTTGATATTATACAAAAACGTATCCTCCTCTCGATTCGTTTCTCTAATTTAATACTAGTATGGTAGATTAAGAGAAATTTTATTCAAATTACCGTAGTAAAAAATATCAAAAAATTTAGCTTTAAAAATCTTGCATTTCACAAAAATTACTCTATACTTTTCTTTTGTACGGCAAAAAATTGTCGTAACAACACAAATCCGATAGGAATTAGGAAGAGTGGGGATAATACGAAACATAATCGAATAAGTGGAGGCGCCTTGTTCAGCCCCGACAAAACGATCCTTATGTTTCAAACTAAATCTTGATAAAGAAGGGTAGATGCATTAAATGGAATTATGGTTTACTGAAAAACAAACAAAAAACTTTGGAATTACTGCTAAAATTAATAAAACTTTACATACAGAGCAAACTGAGTTTCAAAAGCTTGACATGGTAGAGACAGAAGAGTTTGGAAACATGCTTATTTTAGATGGTATGGTTATGACAACTCAAAAGGATGAGTTTGTTTACCACGAAATGGTTGCGCATGTACCTTTATTCACACACCCAAATCCTGAAAACGTGTTAGTTGTAGGTGGCGGTGACGGTGGTGTTATTCGCGAAGTATTAAAACACCCAAGCGTAAAGAAAGCTACTCTAGTTGAAATCGATGGAAAAGTAATTGAGTACTCTAAAATATACTTACCTGAAATTGCAGGAAAATTAGAAGATCCACGTGTAGAAGTAAAAGTAGACGATGGATTTATGCATATTGCAAATAGTGAAAATGTATACGATGTAATTATGGTAGACTCAACTGAACCAGTTGGTCCTGCAGTTAACTTATTTACAAAAGGCTTCTATGCTGGTATCTCTAAAGCATTAAAAGAAGATGGTATTTTTGTAGCTCAAACGGACAACCCATGGTTTACTCCTGAGTTAATCACACAAGTTCAACGTGATGTAAGAGAAATCTTCCCAATCACTCGTTTATACATTGCAAACATTCCAACATATCCAAGTGGAATGTGGACATTTACAATCGGTTCGAAAAAACATGATCCACTTGAAGTAGAAGAGAATCGTTTCTTCGATATTGAGACAAAATATTATACTAAAGAGCTACACAAAGCAGCGTTCGTATTACCAAAATTTGTAGCTGATCTTACTAAATAAGGGGGCTTTATTATGCGTTTTGATGAAGCTTATTCTGGAAATGTATTCATAAAGAGTCATCCAAGCTTTGAAGAAAGTAAAGCAGTTATTTATGGTATGCCTATGGATTGGACTGTAAGTTTCAGACCAGGCTCTCGTTTTGGTCCTGCGCGTATCCGTGAAGTTTCAGTTGGATTAGAGGAATATAGTCCATATCAAGATAAAGAACTTGAAGAAGTTAAGTATTTTGACGCAGGGGATATTCCACTACCATTTGGTAATGCTCAAAGAAGCCTTGATATGATTGAAGATTATATTGACGGCTTATTAGCTGAAGGCAAATTTCCTCTAGGAATGGGTGGGGAGCATCTTGTATCATGGCCAGTAATGAAAGCTATGTACAAGAAATACCCTGATTTAGCTATTATTCACTTTGATGCTCATACTGATTTACGTGATTCATATGAAGGTGAGCCATTATCTCACTCAACACCAATTAAAAAAGTTTGTGATTTAATTGGACCAAAAAATGTTTATTCATTTGGAATCCGTTCTGGTATGAAGGAAGAATTTGAATGGGCTAAAGAAGTTGGAATGAATTTATTCAAATTCGAAGTGCTTGAGCCGTTAAAGAAGGTACTTCCAACGCTTGCTGGACGTCCAGTATATGTAACAATTGATATCGATGTATTAGATCCTGCACATGCTCCTGGAACAGGAACTCTTGAAGCAGGTGGTATTACATCAAAAGAAATGCTTGATAGCATCTTAGCAATCGCGAACAGTGATATTAACGTTGTTGGGGCAGATTTAGTAGAAGTAGCTCCAGTTTACGATCATGCAGAGCAAACTCAAGTTGCGGCAAGTAAATTTATTCGTGAAATCTTATTAGGTTGGGTAAAATAATTAGATTTGTAAAAGGCGATTTTTCGTTCATTAGGACGAGAATCGCCTTTTTATATTGAATTTGAAATTGAAACAATTGAGGCCACGTAAAAAATAATTTACTTAAAATGTAAAAACTTTATTGATAATGATAATCATTACCTTTATAATTGAGAACGATTATTGTTATCAAGTTATGGGAGAAGAGAAGATGAAAATGAAAAAAGGGGTAAGAAAATTTATTTTAACTCTACATTTGGTGTGCAGCTTAGTTTTTGGCCTTTTTATTATTGCTGTTTGTGCAACGGGTAGTGTATTAGTGTTTGGGAATCAGATTGAACATGTATTAAATCCGCAGTATTTTAAGCCTGCAAGTAGTGAAAGAAATATTGGAATTAAAGAAGCAGAAAAGATTTTCCTTGAACAATACAAAGGTTTTCAAATTTCGAGGATGGATGTGCCTTCAAAGTTAACAGATGTATATCATGCAAGTATGTCAAAAGGACATAATGAAATTGATGCATATGTTGATCCTAGCAATGGCAAATTATTAGGCAATTTCGATAGAGAGAAATCAGTCGTTTCTTTTGTTAAAGAGTTACATACACATTTATTATTAGATGATATTGGTGAAACAATTATTGGTATCGTTGCAATTGCATTTATTATCATTCTTATTACAGGTATTTATTTATGGTATCCAGGTATTAAACGAATGTTTAAAAGCTTAAAAATTAAATGGAATAAAAGTCAAATGGCAAAAAATCTATCATTACATAATTTCATAGGGGTTATTACTTTACCATTTTTACTTGTTGTAGCAATAACAGGAATGCTATTTCCATTCCAAGAAAAGATTGAAGAATCTTTAAAATTGAAATTTACATCGAATTATCCTGAAGAACTTAAATCAGTTGGTAATGGTAAACAACAAATAGGATTAGATACGATAACTGCCCAAATTAATAAATTACATCCGGAAGGTGAGTTATACAAGTTAAGACTTCCATCGGATAAAGAAGGTGTTATAGAAGCCCAATTAAGTGATGGCAGTTACGATCCTGAAGGTAAAGGAAATACAAGTGAATTTTTCGATCAATTTTCTGGAAAGCATTTAGGAACTTTTTCGAAAAATACAGAAACAGCCTATGATAAATTCTTTATTTGGCGAGAAAGTTTACATAGAGGAACTTTTGGTGGTGTGTTCGTAAAAACAATTTATGCTGTAGTTGGAATAGCTCCACTCGGTTTAGGAATAACTGGTATTACAATGTGGGCGCTAAAACGAAAAAATAAAGTTAAAAAAATGAGCAAATTACAGCAAACGGCTTAAGACGAACAGAATTTTACATGGAAGTATGATAACGATATTCGGTTAAGTATGTGTTAGAACCCGAAAGAAAATGCGCTAAAAACGTATTTATCTTTCGGGTTTTTTGTATCGGGGACAAATATGATTATTTGTACTGTTTTCATAGTAAAACAACAATTTTGTAGAAAGATAAAAATAGAAAAATGTACAAAGTTAACGTTGACGTTAACGATACATTGGGAGTAAGATAAATAAGTGATATAAAAAATTTAAATTCATTTCGAAAGGAGGCAATGATTTGCTATACAAAATAGATGATGTAGCGAAAGAATGTGGATTAACAAAGCGCTCGATTCGGTATTACGAAGAAATCGGTCTAATCTCTCCCCCTGAAAGAAGTGAAGGAGGATTTCGACTTTATTCTGATTTGCATATCGAACGTCTAAAGAAAATAATGAACGTTCGCGATGTTCTTGGTTTTTCTTTGCAGGAGGTCCAGGCATATATGGCAATTAGTGAGGCGTATGAAGAATTCCGATTACATTATAGAGAAAATAAGGAAAAAATGAATGAAGATGAAAGAAAAGAAAATCTTCTAGGAGCAGAAGCAATACTTGCTCAACAATTAAAAATGATTGAAGAGAAACTTAAAAAAATGAACGATATTCGAGATGAAATGAATGAGATGTATCAGAGGGTAAAAAAAGCATTAGAACAATAAATATTATGGGAGATGGATGAATTATGTCAAACTTGGCAGATGGTAAAAAGCAAAAGACAAATGTAAATCAAAAATCTGGTCTTTTGAATCAGCCAAAAGCTATATGGGCTGTTGGTTTTGCTTGTATTATCGCATTCATGGGAATTGGATTAGTTGACCCGATTTTACCAGCAATTGCTGAAAAGATGCATGCTTCTAAAAGTGATGTAACGCTTCTTTTTACAAGTTACAATTTAGTAATGGCATTCGCGATGTTAATAACAGGTTTTATCTCTTCACGTATTGGAATTAAGTGGACACTTCTTTTAGGCATACTAATTATTGCAGTCTTCGCGGGTCTTGGAGGAAATTCAAACAGTATATGGGAATTAGTATGGTTACGCGGAGGTTGGGGTCTAGGTAACGCGCTATTCGTTGCGACTGCATTATCTGCTATAGTTTCACTATCTAGATCAGGTGTTGCACAATCGATTATTTTATACGAAACTGCGATTGGTCTTGGGATATCAGTTGGTCCATTATTAGGTGGAGAATTAGGTTCAATCTCTTGGAGAGGTCCATTTTTTGGTGTTGCTTGTTTAATGGTAATTGCATTTTTATCTCTTTCCTTTATGATGCCAAAAACACCTATAACACAAAATACGAAAAAAGCATCGTTCCTTGATCCATTTCGTGCTCTAAAACATAGATCACTATTAACATTAGGGATTACAGCATTTTTATATAACTTTGGATTCTTTACTTTATTAGCATTCTCACCATTCTATATGGGATTAAAGGAACATGGTTTAGGATTTGTATTCTTAGGATGGGGACTTTTATTAGCAATTACATCTGTATTTATGGCACCAAAATTACAAAAAAAATTCGGTACACTTAAATCGATGTATGCTATGTTAGCACTTTTCGCTATAACACTTATCGTTATGGGAATTGGAACTGATACGAAAAGTGTAATTATTGTTTGTGTAATAATTGCAGGTGCATTTTTAGGAAATAACAATACATTAATTACAACAGCAGTAATGCAAGCAGCTCCAGTTGAACGTTCAACAGCATCAGCTGCATATAGTTTTTTACGTTTCCTTGGTGGAGCGATTGCACCATATTTAGCAGGTAAACTTGCCGAATGGTATAATCCACATGTACCTTTCTATGTAGGTGGATGTTTTGTATTACTATCTGTACTTTTCTTGTTTATTAATAAAAAGCATTTAATTCATATTGATAAAGCAGAATCTGCACATTAAGATAATCCGGAATTTCAAAATCAATGGTGAAAACCCGCTAGGAATTACGTATTCCTGGCGGTTTTTTTTTCTTGAATATGAAAAACAAAAACCAGCCCTTTACGAGCTGGTTTTCATGGTCCGAAATGACCGAACATCATCAGATAAACGATGAAGCCGATCAGTGCGAGTAATCCGATTAATGCTGCTGTAAAACTGCCGAACATGATTGATTTTCGTTTGAAAATGAACCACAGAATAAGTCCAACAATGAATGGCACGAAAAAGGAGTACAAATAAATGAGAAAAATACTCGATAACGAAATGATTCCAATACCTAGCCCAATGAAAAATAGTTTGCTAGATGATAGTTGTGCAATTGTTTTCATAAAATCCCCTTTTATTCTTCATATGTTCTTTATTGTCTCACAAACAGTTTTCAATTGAAAACAAAAATCCTCCCTACTTTCATGACAAGATTATTTTGTTAGTAAGTGATGCAATTGAAATCGAATGACGTTCAATGAGTAATAGTTCCTGCATTTTTAGATTTGATCAGTTGAAATAAATATGGCCGAAATTCACCATTATAAAGAACGAAGCTACAGATATTATGAAAAAAAAGTGCTATGCAATATTTTAGAAACAAGAAAGTACCCCAATTTTTCAGATAGCCATATTATTTTGTTCATTCTAATGAATATTTTTCACAATTTTTTTGTTACCTATTTTATTTTTTTTATTAGATTATGCTAAAATGGGAAAAGATGATTTTTGGATGTGATTCGTTACGTTCATGGGGAGAAAAGGACGTGTAAAAGTGAAAGGACAACAAGGCATACCTGTCTCAATTGACTTTGAGACTTTGATAAAAGATCCGCACGGGCGTGATAAAGTCAGTTTTCAAGCAAATGGCCTATACTATAAAAAAGATGATGTTTCATATTTATTATTTGATGAAAATCACGAGGACCGAAAAGTAAAGGCTACTATGAAAATAGGTAAAGGGGAAGTAACAATTATTCGTAATGGCGGAGTTATGATGCGTCATCAATACCGAGTAAATGAAACAACTGAAGGTACTTTCTCAAATGAATTAGGTGTATTTCAAACGAAAGCATATACGAAAAAACTACAATTTCTAGTATCTGAAGGACCTTTAAAAGGGGTACTTCAATTAGGATATAAGTTATTCGTAGGAGATGAAAATGCTGGGTCGTATAACATTACAGTATCAATTAAGGAGGCAACGATATGAATACATTAGAACAAGTAAAAAGTCGTTTGAAAAATGAAATCGAAGCTGCGGTATTAAAAGCAGGATTAGCAACGGAGGAACAATTACCACAAGTCGTATTAGAATCACCAAAAGATAAAGCGCACGGAGATTTTTCAACAAATATGGCGATGCAATTAGCACGAGTTGCTAAAAAGGCTCCTAGAATGATTGCAGAAGAGTTAATTAAAACTTTTGACCAAAGTAAAGCAAGCATTCAAAAAGTAGAAATTGCTGGACCAGGTTTCATTAATTTTTATATGGATAATAGTTATCTTACTGATTTAATTCCAACGATTATTAAATCGGGAAATGAATATGGCCAAACAAATTTTGGTAACGGTGAAAAGATTTTAGTTGAGTTTGTTTCAGCAAACCCGACAGGAGATTTACATTTAGGTCATGCTCGTGGAGCTGCATTTGGAGATTCATTATGCAATATTTTAGACAAAGCAGGTTATGAAGTAACCCGTGAATATTATATTAATGATGCTGGAAACCAAATTAATAATTTAACTTTTTCGGTAGAAGCTCGTTATATGCAAGCACTTGGAATGGATAAAGAAATGCCAGCAGATGGCTATCATGGCTCAGACATTATTGGGATCGGTAAAACTTTAGCTGCTGAATTCGGTGACCGTTATGTGAATGAACCAGAAGAGGCTCGTTACAAGTTCTTCCGTGAGTACGGTTTAAAATTAGAAATGGAAAAACTACAACGAGATCTACGTAATTTCAGAGTAGAATTTGATGTGTGGTATTCAGAAACTTCATTATATCAAAATGGCAAAGTGTTAGAGGCTCTTGATGATTTAAAACAACGTGGTGAAACATATGAAGAAGAAGGAGCGACTTGGTTCCGTTCTACAACATATGGTGATGATAAAAACCGTGTACTAATTAAAAGCGATGGCTCTTATACTTATTTAACTCCGGATATCGCTTACCACCGAGACAAGCTTAGTCGTGGCGCAGATAAATTAATTGATATTCTTGGGGCTGACCATCACGGATACATTCCTCGAATGAAAGCAGCAATTCAAGCATTAGGATATAATGCTGATACGCTTGAAGTAGAAATTATCCAAATGGTTCAGTTATATCAAGATGGTGAAAAAGTTAAAATGAGTAAACGTACAGGTAAAGCTGTAACGTTACGTGATTTAATGGAAGAAGTAGGTACGGATGCAACTCGTTACTTCTTTGCAATGCGCGGTTGTGACTCACATTTAGACTTTGATATGGACTTAGCTGTTTCTAAATCAAATGAAAACCCTGTGTATTATTCACAATACGCTCACGCTCGTGTTTGTAGTATTCTTCGTCAAGGAGAAGAAATGGGTATTGTTTACAATGGAGAAGCTGATTACAGCCTTGTTTCATCTGAAAAAGAATATGAGTTATTAAAGAAATTAGGAGAATTCCCAGCAGCGGTTTCATTAGCTGCTTCAAAACGTACTCCGCATCATATTACAAACTATGTGTTTGAATTAGCGGGTACATTCCACAGCTTCTATAATGCAGAAAAAGTATTAGATGCTGAAAATGTTGAAAAGTCAAAAGCTAGACTAGCTTTAATGAAGGCAGTTCAAGTTACGTTACAAAATGCATTAGCTTTAGTTGGAGTTTCTGCACCAGAAAAAATGTAAATAGCAAATTAAAAGTACCATGCCCTAATATAGGGTATGGTACTTTTTTGTTAACTTAATCAAATTTCCAAAGTATTATTTTGTATTTTTTTAGTAAGTTATTTTATAAAACTTTGTTGGTAAATAGGGAAAAATAACAAGTTTCACCAATTTTTTA
>NZ_NTZO01000397.1 GCF_002559405.1 Bacillus sp. AFS001701
TGTATACAATGATATTATCTTTAAAATAAATTTTTGCCTATTTACTTCACGCGGAAAAAATCGAGGATGTGTATGATCAATGGTTCAACATTTAAACTTAATAATTAGTCACTATGGTTATTTAGGCATCATTTTAGCATTAATAGGAGGCATTATTGGATTACCACTACCAGATGAAATTCTTTTAGTTTACATAGGTTATAATGTATTTCTAGGTAGATTGTTATATTTACCTTCAATAGCTTGTGCCATTATTGGAATCATTTGTGGAATCTCATTAAGTTATTTACTTGGATACATATTTGGTTTACCTTTACTTAATAAATATGGACCAAAAGTTCATATTACAGAGAAAAAAATTGAAATGACAAAAAGCTTATTTACAAAATTTGGACCATATATTCTTATAATAGGATTTTTTATTCCCGGAGTCAGGCATTTAACTGCTTATTTTGCTGCCATTAATAAATATTCTTATAGAAAATTTGCAACATTTGCATTTATTGGAGCAATCCTTTGGGGATTTACTTTTATAACATTAGGAAAAATTTTTGGTGAAGAATGGGATAAAGTGGCGTCTATTTTTGCAAAGTATAGTTTAGTCATATTTCCAACTGCCTTATTGCTTGCGATCGTATTCTTTTTCCTATATAGAAAACGATTAACTACAAATTAGAGTTAGTTTTAGAATTCTTAACTATTTAGAAAGACGAGACAGTGTGTTTCGTCTTTTTTTTGTTGAAAATGAGTATGTCAATTATACGTGAATAGTGGCCTGCAAATAAATTCTGAAAATCGCAATTAAAATTAGCAAAACTGCAATTAAACTCCAAAGAATCGCAATTAAAATTAAAAATCCCCCATACCCGTTAAGGTATTATAGCTAAAAATCGTATAATAGTTGATCCTTTCAAAAGGAAAACTAGCAAATATACTCTAAAATCGATTAAAAACTTGAAAAAAAGCTTCTAATCCACTAAAAAACAACGAGCATTTCATATCAAAATAAATTGAGCTGTTGAGATACCCTTCACGTAAGTACGTTCTTTTATTATTTTTAAAAATAAAAAGAGGGCGCCTATTTATCAGTTAATCTGACAGATAAGACAGCCCTTTTTTACTTAATTATTTAGCAACTTCTTCTACAATTGCAATGACCATTTCAGCAGTTTTTACTAACTCTTTAATTGGCATTCTTTCATTAGTAGTGTGGATTTCTTCATAACCGATTGCTAAGTTTACAATTGGGAAACCGTGACCTGCGAATACGTTCGCGTCAGATCCTCCACCACTTTGTTGTAATGCAGGAGTACGTCCAATTTTTTCTGCTGCACGTTTTGCAACTTCAACAACGTGGTCTCCTTCACCAAATTTAAATCCTGGGTACATAATTTGAACTTCTACTTCAGCACGTCCACCCATTTCAGTAGCTGCTTCTTCAAAAGCAGCTTTCATTTTAGCTACTTGAGCTTCCATTTTTTCACCGATTAATGAACGGGCTTCAGCTAAAATATTCACTTGATCACATACGATATTTGTTGCACTTCCACCTTCGAAACGTCCGATATTAGCAGTCGTTTCTTCGTCGATTCGACCAAGTGGCATTCTTGCAATTGCTTTTGAAGCAATCGTAATCGCTGAAACGCCTTTTTCAGGTGCAACACCTGCATGTGCTGTTTTACCATAAATAGTCGCAATTACTTTAGCTTGAGTTGGAGCTGCTACGATAATGTTACCTACTTCTTCATCGCTATCTAATGCATATCCAAATTTAGTAGTGATTAATTTTGGATCCATTGCTTTAGCACCATGTAATCCAGATTCTTCACCAACTGAGATAATGAATTGGATTTCACCATGCTCAATATTTTGTTCTTTAATGATTTTTACAGCTTCTAAAAATGCTGCGATACCAGCTTTATCATCTGCACCTAGAATTGTAGTTCCGTCAGTAACGATATATCCATCTTTGATTGATGGCTTGATTCCTTTACCTGGAGTTACTGTATCCATATGACAAGAGAAGAAAATACCGTCAACGCCTTCTTTAGTAGCAGGAATTGTAGCAACAATATTTCCAGCACCGTGACCTGTAACACCCATCGTGTCGTCTTCAAAAACATTCATTCCAAGGGCTTCTAATTTTTGTTTTAAAACCTTTGCAATTTCAGCTTCAAACTTAGTTTCAGAATCTACTTGTACTAATTCTAAAAATTCTTCAACTATACGTTGTTCATTAATCATTTGTGTCATGCCTCCATATTGAATATGTAAAAAAATGTCTACAAAGGTATATTACCATGTTTTTTTGCTGGGCGCTTTTCATTTTTGTTTTTTAATACTTCTAATGATTGAATAAGCTTTTTTCTAGTCATCCTTGGATCAATAACATCGTCAACTAAACCGTATTTTGCAGCAACATATGGATTAGAAAATTTCTCTTTATATTGATCCATCCATTCTGATCTTAACTCATCTGGTCGATTACTTTGAGAGATTTCTTTTCCGTATAATATATTTACAGCACCTGCAGCACCCATTACAGCGATTTCAGCGTTTGGCCATGCAAATACTAAATCTGCTCCAATTGATTTACTATTTAATGCAACATATGCTCCACCAAATGCTTTTCTCGTAATGACTGTAACTTTTGGAACTGTTGCCTCAGAATACGCATATAAAAGCTTAGCACCATGCCTTATTATACCTCCATGTTCCTGTTTTACACCAGGGAAAAACCCTGTCACATCAACAAAAGTGATGATTGGTATATTAAAACTATCACAAAAACGAATAAATCTAGCCCCTTTATCAGCAGAATGTAAATCTAATCCTCCAGCCATAAATTTTGGTTGATTACAAACGAGTCCTACTACTTCACCATTTAATCTAGCAAATCCTACAACTAAATTTTTAGCAAAATCTTTTTGAACTTCAAAAAAGGAATCATCATCTACAATCATTTCTATTATTTTTTTAACATCATAAGGTCGACTACTTTCATCAGGAATTAACTCCATTAAATCATCTAAATCTTTTTCACTTTTCATTTTAGTAGGTGCTTTTTCTTCCCAATGTGCAGGTAAATATTCCATTAAATTTCTAACGACCTTAAGGGCTTCTTCTTCCGACTCAGCTTGGAAATGAGCATTTCCACTTATCTCATTATGGACTTTAGCTCCACCTAAATCCTCTGCAGTGATTTTTTCACCTGTTACACTTTCGATTACCTTTGGTCCAGTAATAAACATTTGGCTAGTTCCATTAACCATGATAACGAAGTCAGTAATTGCTGGAGAATAGACTGCACCACCTGCACAAGGCCCCATAATAACTGAAATTTGCGGTACGACCCCAGAATAAATCGTATTTCGGTAAAAAACATGTCCATAACCATCTAAAGAAAGGACACCTTCTTGGATTCTCGCACCACCTGAATCATTTAAACCAATAATCGGAGCCTTACACTGTACTGCCATGTCCATTAATTGACTTATTTTTTTCGCATGCATTTCACCTAAAGCACCGCCGAACACAGTAAAATCTTGCGAAAAAACAAAGACCGTACGATCGTTAATTTTTCCATAACCTGTGACAACTCCATCACATGCACCTTTTTGTTCATCCATTCCAAAATCTGAACAACGATGCTCGACAAAACTAAATAACTCAACAAAACTCCCTTCATCTAATAGCATGTCTATTCTTTCTCGTGCTGTAAACTTTCCACGTTCATGTTGTTTCTCAATCCGTTCAAATCCTCCACCTTGCTCTATTTCAGATTTCTTTTCATAAAGTTTATAAAGATCATCATACTTGCTCATTAAACTCCCCCCTTTTTTGAACAATTTCAATTAATACTCCGAATTGTTTAGGGTGGATAAAGGCAACTTTTGAACCCTCACTCCCTTTACGTGGTGAATGATGGATTAAATTGAATTGGCGTTTTTTAAGTTCTAATAGGGATTTTTCGATGTCATCTACTTGAAAAGCAATATGGTGCAAACCTTCACCTTTTTTTTCAATATATTTATGTACAGGATTCGTTGATGTAAGTGGTTGGATTAATTCGATGTTTATTTTATTTGTTTTAAAAAATGCGACTTCTACACCTTGGTCTTCAACTATTTCTCGATATGAGTATGATAAACCTAAATCACCTTCATACTTTTTAATACTCTCGTTTAAGTTTTTTACACAGATTGCCATATGATCTATATTTGTGAACATTTTTTTGCCCTCTCCTTCAAATCAATGCTTTTTTTAGAAACATATGAGATTTTTTATGTACTTTGATCGGTTCAAAAGTACATAAGCTATTATTTAAACAATATTCAAGAAAGTGGACAAACATGATTAAAAACCGTAGCAGTATACAACCGTATTTTAAGAGATAACAATGAAAATGACGCTATGATTTTGAATCATAGAACAATTAAGCTAAACACGAAAATTACAAGCAATTAAAAATAGTTCGACGGCATTCCCCTCACTTTTCTCAATTAATAAAACAATATGACTACTTAATAATCGAGGGGTTAAATAGACTCGATATAAAAGACTTATTTTTCCAAAAAAAAGTGCAATTATTGCAGTTTTTTGTAGTTTGTAAACCTACTAGATTACATGATAGTATTAGCTCGTTATCACTATTTGTAACTAGGGAGGAATTTAAGTGAACAAAAAAGTTTTAGCAGTTGGGTTATCTTTAGGTTTAGCAGCAAGTAGTTTTTCAGTAACAAATACATATGCTGCACCAAAAAATGTGTTATCTAGCTACAAGTATAATGAATCTGTAGGATCTCCTGAATTTGTATCTGGTCAGCTGACAAAGTCATCAACTCAAAGTCCTGAGAGCATTGTACTAGGTTATGTAAATGCTAACAAAGATAAATTCAAACTCGGTTCGAAATCCTCAGAAGAATCATTCTCCATTAAGTCTAGCAATAAAGATATGTTAGGTACCGCTCTTCGACTACAACAAGTATATAACGGTGTACCTGTTTGGGGTTCTACTCAAACAGCATTAGTTGCAGACGATGGTGTTCTAACAGCTTTCTCTGGTACGGTAGCACCTAATCTAGATACGAAAAAAGGACTTAAATCTGAAAAGAAAGTAAAAGCCAACAAATCTATTAAAATTGCAGAAGCCGACCTTGGTTATACTCCTATCTATGAAAAAGACCCTACAGCAGATCTAGTAGTTTACACAAATGGTGATGAAGCAACCTATGCTTACCTTGTAAACTTAAACTTCCTTTCTCCTAAACCTGGAAACTTTAATTATTTCATTGATGCATCAACAGGAAAAATATTAAATAGCTATAATAATTTAGATGAAGCAGATAGTAGTGCTCCTGCTGCAAAACCAGGTGGTACAGCAAGTAGTACGAATACAACTGGAACAGGGGTTGGCGTGCTTGGTGATTCAAAAACACTAAATATGACCCAATCTGGTTCAACTTACTATTTACAAGATAATACTAGAGCCTCAGGTGGTATTTTCACATATGATGCAGCAAACCGACAACGTCTTGCTGGTACACTTTGGACAAGTCCTGATAACCTTCTAAATAGCACTTATGATGCAGCTGCAGTTGATGCACATTATTTTGCTGGTTTAACATTTGATTATTATAATAAAGTTTTTGACCGAAATTCCTATAATAATAAAGGCGGTGCACTAAAATCGAGTGTCCATTATAGCCGTAATTACAACAATGCGTTTTGGAACGGTACACAAATGGTTTACGGCGATGGTGATGGAACAACATTTAAACCATTATCGGGTGGTATTGACGTAGTAGCACATGAGTTAACTCACGCAGTAACAGAAACTAGCTCAAATTTAACTTATCAGAATGAATCGGGTGCACTAAACGAAGCAATTTCTGATATTTTTGGAACATTAATAGAGTTCTATAATAATAAAAATCCTGATTACGAGATTGGTGAAGATGTTTATACACCAAAAATTGCAGGTGATGCACTTCGTTCGATGAGTAATCCAACTAAATATGGAGATCCAGATAATTATGCAAATCGTTACACTGGAACTTCTGACAATGGAGGAGTTCATACAAATAGTGGTATTATTAATAAAGCTGCTTATTTAATCACTCAAGGTGGAACAGCTTACGGCGTGACTGTTACAGGAATCGGAAATGATAAACTAGCTCAAATTTTCTATCGTGCAAATACTGTTTACTTAACAGCTTCCTCTACTTTCAGTCAAGCACGTGCAGCATGCGTGAAAGCAGCTTCTGACCTTTTCGGTACCAGCTCCGCTGAAGTAACTACAGTAAATAAAGCATTTGATGCAGTTGGAGTTAAGTAAAATTTCACTTTACATTTTGAGTAAATAAGGGATGTCTCGTAAGCTAAAAATGCTTATGAGACCCTTTTTTATTTTGGAAAAAGGTAGCGTAATTATTAGACAAGGGAATTGAATAAGCTTAGACTGTAAAAAATATCCTACATATGCTAAAATAGGACAACACTTGTATGATTCTAATAAATTATTAATAAATTGTAATTCTTTACTATAAGGTGGTAATCACATGAGAAAAAAAACACAAAAAGTAGTCGTTATGATTATGTTAATTTCAATGCTTGCTACTACTTTACTTGCAGGTATCGCTGCTATGTTATAAAAGGCCAAATAATATGGAAAAGAGGATTCATCATCAAGATCTTTAGATTTTGATAGTGAATCCTCTTTATTATTTGATTGCACCTTGTTCACGAGCTAGTTGTTCAAATGAACTTGATGATGTTGTGATTAACACTTTCGTTCCATAAGGGATTTTATCAAAAAGTTCATTCACATCATTTGTATACATTCTTACACATCCATTTGATATATATTTACCTATTGATGAAGGGTCATTATTTCCATGTATACCATAAATCGAACCATCTGTACCTAATGCGTCAAAACCAATCCATCTAGTTCCTAGAGGATTTTTAGGATCGCCTCCTGGAATATTCTTTTTGCGCCAATATGGATTTTTGGCTTTATATGTAATATTAAAAATACCTTCAGGAGTTAAATCTGCTGTTTTTCCGGTAGCAATTCGATAAATCCTTAGGACTTTACCATCTTCTATATATGCCAAATTATTTACTTCTTTATTAATGATAATAAACGGTTCTCCTACCCTTGGATTTTGTCCAAGTGGCCATACTGGACCAATTACTAAAAGTAGTGATAGAACTAGTTTAAGCAAATAAAGCAACTCCTTTTTAATTTCACTTAACGTATTTTCCCTTAAACTTTGATTTCATAATCAAAAAGCTTTCCATTTCATTGATGATGGTTAAAACCGCTGCTCGAGTTTCAAAATCATCAGATGTTTTTGGGAGTGGCATTGCACGAAACATATGATAGATTTCTTCTAACTGATGTAAGCATATAACACCACTTATAATTGGATTTATTGAAAAGCTTAAATCATTAAAAAATTTGGATAAAATATGAGATTGTTCGTTACTCACTTTAATGTCACAAACTGTGTCAATAATACGATGGATAATTTCAAGTTGCCGTTCTCTTAATAAAAAGTATTCATAATCTTCATCATTGGATGATTTAAAATAATGATTATCGATTTCTAATTTAGAAATTCTTTTCGCTTCTTGAAGCAATTTTACTGTTTCATCATATTCTTCTAAAAAACACTTATTAGCTGGTTCTTTTAAATAAATAGAAATCTTCTCAAAAATAAAACAAAATTTAGAATCAATTTGTACTTTAAAGTTTTTTATTTGATCATCTAAACTAGGCATATATAAATTACAAAGTAAAGCTACACCAATTCCTATTACAATTACAGTTAACTCATCTACTATTATTGGAGCTGTAATTTTTTTTAGTCCATATAAATGTAGCATGATAACAGCACTAGAAATGACTCCTTCTTGAATTTTAAGCTTTACTAAGCTTGGAATAAAAAATAAAAGTAATATTCCAATCGCTAAAGGTGTATAACCAAAAATATGAAAGAAAAAAATACAAAAAAGGATGATCAGAACGCATGCAGAAAACCTTCTTAATGCTGTATCTAATGAACGCTTTTTAGTAGTTTGTATACATAATATTGTTAATGTTCCAGCAGACGAGTAAAAATGAACTCCCACCGATTGTGCAATAAAAATTGCAACTGCACTCCCTAACGCCGTTTTAACAATTCTTGAACCAATTCTATACATAATATCACCTATTATTTATGTTTTACTTCATGTAGTATTTGATTCATTGAAAAGGTTAATATTTGAAATGAAAATTTCATCTCATAATTACGCTTAATAAAAAATAGATTGGTAAAAATATCATTATTCTAATAAAAGGTGTGAATTTATGAGTTCAAAATATTGCCATGAATCACGTTCAGCATTAACTGTTCGAGTTTTCCCTACCGACTTAAACAATCACCAAACTTTATTTGGAGGAAAAATTCTTGCTGACATGGATATGACTGCTTCAATTACTGCTTCTAAACATTCAAGATTGAAATGTGTAACTGCTTCGATCGACCATGTGGACTTCTTACATCCTGTTACAGAAGAGGATTGTATCTCTTATGAATCCTTTGTCGTCGTTACAGGAACTTCATCTATGGTAATTTTCGTAAAAGCGATTGCAGAGAACTTGATTACAGGCAATCGCCGTGTTGCAGCTACTTCATTTTTAACATTTGTTGGAATGAAAGATAATAAAACGGTACCAGTTCCATCGATCATTCTTGAAACCGAAGAAGAACGAGAACTTGCTGAAATAGCAAAAGCAAGAATCGAAAATCGTAAAAATAATAAATTAATCAGTAAAAACATTGAATCGACATTCTCTACGAAACCTTTAAAATTAAAACAAAGTGATGAGTAAATTAATTTGTTCCTAAATAAAAAAGAAACTGAGAAATTTTCTTCAGTTTCTTTTTTTCTAATTGTGATTAATGCGTAGAAATACCAGATACACCATGGCCAGTATTAGACTTCACAAGAATTTCATCAAATTTAGCTTCATTTTCTTTTTTACTTGAAAGAATCGTACCTAAATAAGCAGCTATGAATCCTAAAGGAATCGATATAATCCCCGGATTCATTAAATTAATTAATGGCTCTCCAACAAAAATGGCTTTTCCTTCTATTGGACTCCAAATATTTGGACTAATTGCTACTAGAATGATTGCAGATAGTAATCCAGTTAACATACCAGTAATTGCGCCAGTTGTATTAAAACGTTTCCAATAGATTGTAAAGAGTATGACTGGTAAGTTCGCACTTGCAGCAACAGCAAATGCTAAGGATACTAAAAAGGCAACATTTAATGTTTGTGCAAATATTGCAAGTAAGATTGAGATTAAAGCAACTCCAATCGATGCATATCTAGCCATTGTAACTTGCTCTTTTTCAGTTGCCTTACCTTGTTTTAAGATTTCATTGTAAAAATCATGTGCAAAGGCAGATGCAGCAGTTAATACTAGCCCTGCTACTACTGCAAGTATAGTTGCAAATGCTACAGCTGAAACAAAGGCAAATAAAAAGTTACCACCTAATACTTCAGCTAAAAGTGGCGCCGCCATATTTCCTGCTGGATTTGCTTTTATTATCTCAGAATTTCCAACAAATGCAGCTGCACCAAATCCAAGGAAAATGGTCATGATATAAAATGCCCCGATTAACCAAGTTGCATAAACGACTGATTTTCGTGCCGTTTTCGCATCACGTACTGTAAAGAAGCGTACCAGTATATGTGGTAACCCCGCAGTTCCAAGAACAAGTGCTAAATTTAATGAAATTGTATCTAATCCATTTGTATATTTTACACCTGGATTTAAAAACGAGTCCTTTAGAGGAGTTGCTGTTCTCATTTGACTAAACATTTCATTAATGTTGAAATTAAATTTAGCAAAAACGATGATTGAAATGACTAATGTTCCAAGCATTAGAAGGATTGCCTTTACGATTTGAACCCAACTAGTAGCCCTCATTCCTCCAAATATTACATATACAGTCATTAATATACCTACTATTAAAACAGCAGTCGTATAATCAATTCCTAGTAATAATTTAATCAGTGCACCAGCACCAACTAGTTGTGCAATCATATAGAAGATTGAAATCGTCATTGTATTTAACGCGGCTACCCCTCTTACTTTTCTTTGATCAAATCGGGCAGCAATCATATCTGCTAACGTGTATTTTCCAAGATTTCGTAAAGGCTCTGCTACTAAATATAAAACGACTAAATATGCAACTAAAAATCCGATGCTATAGAAAAATCCATCGAATCCAGTTAAAGCAATCGCACCTGCAATTCCTAAAAAGGATGCTGCTGACATATAGTCACCTGCAATTGCAAATCCATTTTGCCATCCCGTCAATCCACCACCTGCAGTATAAAAATCTTTCGCATCTTTTGTTTTTTTTGAAGCGAAATATGTAATAACTAGCGTTCCTAGTACGATAATTAAAAATAATGTAAATGCCGTTGTATTCAAATTTCCTCACCACCTTTATTTAACTTTTCTAATACTCCTTCTGCCATTTTGTCAAAGGATTCAGCTTTCTTACTGTAAATCATACATAATACCCATGTCATAACAAATTGAGCAAATGCAAACATCCAAGCCCATGTAACCTCTCCAAATGCTTTTGTATTAAGTGCTTTTGAATAAGAAGTCATTAATGGTAATGCAATGTAAAAGCAAAAAAAGAATAAAGACATAGGTAGAATAAACTTTCTTTTTGCTCTCAGTAACTGTTTAAACTCATGAGATTTTGCAACTTCCGAGTATTTGCTTTGAGTTATACTCGTACTAGAGTTTTGGTCCAATTCCATCATCATAGTCTCCTTTCAAGTTTTTATTTCTTGAAAAATTTGAAGAAATTATTGTAATCAAAGTGAAAGAATATTCAGAAACTAAGATAATTTTATTTCATTTTGATCCACTTTAATA
>NZ_NTZO01000398.1 GCF_002559405.1 Bacillus sp. AFS001701
CGTTATATGATACGACCTAGTCTCGGCCGCACACGCGCTCGTTAATTACATAAGCAAATCAGAATTAAACATTATAAATTACAATATAAGTTTTAATCACATTCCATTTAATCATTTCTTTTAAATCTTCAATGTTTATAAAAAAAAGAGCTAACCAACTAATTGTTGATTAGCTTATCATCGTTATTGATTTGCTTTTTTCANNTTTGCCTGATGTTTAACAGCTGCTTCTACATCTTCGATCATTTTACCATCTTGTCCAACTGTAACACTCGTTCCATATGGATTACCTCCAGCTCCAAATGTGACAGGATCTGTATATCCAGGAGATGCGACTATCGCTCCCCAATGATACATAGTTGTGTAAAGAGATAAGATTGTTGCTTCTTGTCCACCGTGAGGGTTTTGTGCTGAAGCCATCGCACTAACAACCTTATTTACAAGTTTTCCACCAAACCAAAGTCCCCCAGTCGTATCAAGGAATTGTTTCATTTGTGCTGGCATATTTCCAAATCGAGTAGGTACACTGAATATAATTGCATCTGCCCACTCTAAATCATTTAAAGTTACCTCAGGTACATGACTTGTTGCTTCGACATGTGCCTTCCAACCTTCATTTCCTTCAATAACAGATTGTGGTGCAAGTTCAGGTACTTTTAATATTTTTACTTCAGCACCTGCTTCTTTTGCCCCCTCTTCCACCCATTTTGATAATTGATAATTTGTTCCACCCAT
>NZ_NTZO01000399.1 GCF_002559405.1 Bacillus sp. AFS001701
TCTGCTAACCCTTTAAAGAACTTTTCATACGCATGACAAAGATCTTTTATCGCTTGTTTTGTAATATTATTCGATACTTCATACAACCAAGAAAATTCTTCAATTTGTTTTAAACCAGTCAATTCTTTTCTTAACAGGCCATCAGAAATAAACTTCCCACTGTTTTTATAACTTTCTTCTTGCTTAGCCAATGCCCAGTTATAAGCCCATCTCGCAGTTCTCACTGATTTCCATAATTGTGTTTCTTGTTCTTTAGTTGGTCTTAATCTTACTCTTTTTGCAAGTATCAATGTTTTATTCATATTATTAAGAGTTTGTTCAGTTCCACCGATCGAATCAACTTTCAAATTACTCACCTCATGTATTCTATATAAACACAATGAGTGATTTGCATTTAGAACAAATTGTGATATTTTTAAAAACTTTTATAAATTTAAATTAACAGTTGTTTACCTCCTTCTTCTATTAATCATATTTGATTAAAGTTTTAAATAACATAGACAAAATCAAAAAATGCAAATAAAAAAACGATACTCAATGTACCGCTTTTTAGTGTGTAGACAAAGTACTAAAAACTTGATTTTCAGACTGATTGCAAGCGCTTGTCTTTCGAGGCGCGAACCCTGGTGAGGAGTGGAGTTACCCTTACCGGTAATGAGCACCGCTCAACAGGCGAAGCAACGAAGAAAGCGCGCGTTTGGCGGGCAGTCTGAAGCGATACTCAAGGTATCGCTTTCTAATATTACTCAAAAATATAAGGATTACCGCTTAAATTATTTCTCATTTCTTCTGTTACTTGAATATCCTCTTGTTGAGAGTTTTGTTCAAATACTTCATCATTAATTCCACTACCATCATAATGTGCTGGTTTATTTTCCATTAAAATCACCTTCTAATTGTATTAGTTTTATGTTGTAAAACTTCATTATTAGAATAACCAATTCTGAAAAATAAATTATAAAAACGATGCAATAAAAAACGCATCGTTTCCATTTTTTTATATTAATTTAGTCTCTTTCACTTTATTTGTTAAAGCAAAAGAATAAATCGCAGAGAGTAAAGCAAAAATAACAATAATTCCTCCTACTAATGCGTTCATTGTTACTGTATATTGAGTAATTAGGATCCCACCTAAACTTGACCCTAAAGCAATTCCTGTATGAGAAAAAGAGTTATTTAAACCAACTTGAATATCGGCCGAATCTTTTGCTACCCTCGCTAGGCTATCTTGAACGGCTGGACTAATTGACCAAGATACAGTTCCCCAAAGAACAACTATAATAAATAAACTAATAATTGAACTAGGAGCAAAAGTTAAAGTTAAAATAGAAATAGCTAATAACCCTAAATTAAACACTAATGTTTTACTTCCACCAAATTTATCAGTAGACCAACCACCTAACCATCCACCTAAGATCCCTGCCATACCAAATACTAGTAAAACAATACTGATCATATTAGTAGATAATCCCATCGTTTTCATTAAGTATGGTGTAAAGTAAGTATAAATTGTAAAATGTCCTGTTAATTGTAAAAAAGAAATTAGTTGAATTGATAAAATACGTTTATTTTTTAGTGTTGCTACTTGCTTAATCAATGGGATTGTAGGCTGACCTTTAACTTTCGGTAAGAATTTATAAATCCCTAACATAGCCAATAAGCTTAATAAACCGACTAAAACAAATGTCATTCTCCAACCGAAGTTTTCACCGATCACTGTACCTAAAGGGACACCAAAAACTAGAGATGAACTGATTCCCATAAAAATAACGCCAATTGCTCTACCTCTAATTTCAGGCGAAACGATGTTTGTTGCAGTCGTTATTGAAACAACAATTACAACCGAGCAACTTGCTGCAAGTATAATACGTGCAATTAACAATACAGCGAAATTCGGACTAATGATGGAAAGAATATTTCCAAAGAAAAATACTGCCAATGCGATTAATAGTAATTTTTTACGTTCTATTTTTGAAGTGATCGCTATAAAAATAGGAGCTCCAAAAGCAAATACTACTGAAAAAATTGATACTAGTTGGCCAACCGCACCAACTGAAACATGTAAATCCCCTGCAATCATTGACAGTAAACCAGTAATAATAAACTCAACGGTTCCTGCGACAAATGTTGCAATAGCTAAAATATATATACTTTTATGCATTGCTTAACTCCTCAAGTATGACTATTCATTCATAATATTTTTTTGCCACATTAGTTTATTATATAGGTATAACTAAAAATGTCTATGCAAAAAAAACGAACCTATTTTAGATTCGTTTTGGAATTACTCTTCGTTACTGTCTTTATTTGATTTAACTAGTTTTATACTTTGATCTTCTTTATTTTCAACTAGATGTTGTAAGATGGATAATTTATTTGCCCAAAATTGCTCGTAATATGATAACCATTGTTTAATCTCTAAAAATGCTTCTGGTTGAAGTTTGTATCTTCTTTCTCTGCCAACTTTTCTTCCACTAATTAATTCAGCTTCTGAAAGGATATGGAGATGTTTTGCAATTGCTGTTCGACTCATTGGAAAATTACTTGATATCTCTGAAATCGGCAATTCATTATTAGCTAATAATTTAAGTACTTCTCTTCTAGTAGGATCGGCGATCGCTTGAAATACGTCATATTTTTGTGCAGAACTGGACACTAGTTTTCAACAACCTTTTTAAGCTTCTGTACAATACCAGCCCAACCACCATTCATATTGTCGCGTACTATACCACTTTTTTGGTTTGGTTTTGGAAGAATTTCATCAGCAGTTTTCCATCCACTATGGATTAACGTAAATTCAGTTTGATCCCCTAAATCTTTTAAATTAAATGATACTACCCACCCATCAACATCCCAAGTAAACGATACTCGATTTGGTTCGTCAATTTCTAAAACTTTACAAGGTGATGGACCGAATGGACCCTGTAAATGAAACTCGTGACCTACGACTGGTTTAAAATCATTTGGCATGAACCATGCAGATATACCTTCCGATGTGGAGACGACCTCCCAGACTTTTTGAATAGGTGCATTGTATATTAGAGTTTGTTTAATATCCTCAACTTGGTTTTGTACGCCCATTTCAATCCTTCTTTCTAGTTAATATAAAACCTTTTGGTTATATTTGAAATTATAGACAACCGTTTGGTTTCATGTCAATCTAATTTCACATATTTATTTTTTCTTTAAGTTATTAAATTATTAGAAATAGTTAAACCCTATCTTTATGAATTAATAAGTTATCCCCTAGACAATTTTAATAAAGTCTGGGGGATATTTAGTTTCCTCTTACCATCGTTATAAATTCAGCACGCTCAGTACAAAATTCATTTTCCATTTTAAATCCAAAATTTTCATAAAGTCGAATTGCTCTTTTATTAAACTTAGCAACAGTTAATCTTAGTGTGGAGGGATTCGTCGTTTCATGAATTCTTTCAAAAATAACTTGAAAAATTCACTCCCAAATCCTTTTCCCGTTGAATCTGGTCTAACTCCTAATCCGATATCAACCATCCTTTTTTCATAAACATCAAACTCATTCCCTTTTGGTACTTGAGCTGATTGACCAATACAATAAAAGCCAATTAAGTTTTCATCTTGATCAATAACTGCTAAATACTGATTATTTACTAGTTCATCTAGTCCTTCTTGACTTAATTCATTATTATAAAAATCGTAAGGGGGAGGATAACTCCAATTAAGAATTTCCGTAGCGTAAGACTCTGTCATATTTCTAATGTATAATTCCATGATTTCTCCTCATTATCTACTTATTAAAACAACTGCAAAAATAAAAAGCATTACTCATTTAAAATAGAGTAATGCTAGATTTAAATTAAAGTCTATCTAAACTTAACAACCTGATCCATCATAATAAAATTACGAAACTATCCTATTTCTAACAAAGAAGAATACTCCGATATTAATTAAAAAAATTCCTAAAAAGGCTGATAATAATAACTGAACACCCGAAATCAGGCTTGCATTATCACTAGCATAAAGGATCCACCAAATACTCGCAATGCCTAAGATGAATAGGTTAATATTAAATGCAATCGACATTGTAGCTAATACATTGTGTGTTTTATTTTGCATTTTAACTTCTACCCACACAGATAAAATCAAGGATACGAAAATAATACTAAGGAATTCAATAATCTGTAGATTCATTTCTTATTCCTCCTAAATTTTATTTGGCAATCAACTTACTATTAGGTTATTCTTTTGATTCGTTATAAAAGAAGAAATTCCTTCCAAAAAATAGCATTATCAGTTTAAATAAGGACTTTTACCTATAACTTTTGGTATAAAAGTCCATCCTTTATTAAAAAAAGCAACCCTTTAATGGATTGCTCTCTCTTATTTTTCATATTGAGTCCAACTAGATCCATGAATCTTGTTTGAAACATCGATTATTTTTTTCTTAACTCTTTGTTCTTCAGAGCCTTTTAAAAATAATGGTTGGTAATTGTTTCGGCTAGATACTGAAGAAATTGAAAATGGTACAACTTTTATTTCTTTTTGATTAGTGAGTATTCCATTATTTAAATGAAAAGTTTGTTGGAAAACAAATGTATCTTTATCTTTTGGATTTTTATTTCCGCCGAACATAAAATTCCCTAAACTATATACGATAAATTTCCCTTTATACTCTTCTATTCCTTGAACAACATGTGGGTGATGGCCAACTATTAAATCCGCTCCATGGTCAATAGCATAATGCGCTAAATTCTTTTGAGTACTATTTGGTACATAGTCTCTCTCGATTCCCCAATGGAAATGGATTAGAATAATTTTCACACCACTTTTTCTTAAATTTTGTATATCATTATTAATTTTAATCCTTAATTCAGGTGAATCATTCCAGCCTTCATAACCTAATGCAGCAACTTTAACGCCTTTAATGGTTGTTACATATTGGTTGCTATAGCCAAAATAACCTATTTTTTCTTTTTTCAAATTGGTAATCGTATCTTCAAAACCTTTTTGCAAATAATCATGACTATGGTTGTTAGCTAAATTGACCGCTTCAATACCACTTAAAGTTAATATTTTGGCATAAGAAGGATTACCTTTAAAACGAAATGTTTTAGTTGCTCTTATTTTTGCATTCGTTAACGTCGTTTCTAAATTAACAGTAGATAAATCATCTTGTTTAAAGATATTATTTAGCCCTTTTGTAAAATATTCTAATCCATTTTTATTTGCTTCTGCTGGAAAAGAATTAATATACTGAAAATCCTCATCTGATCCAAGTGTAAAATCGCCAGCTGCACTAATTTTTATAGTCGTTTCTATGTTTTCTGGTTTTGCCGTATTGTTATTTTCTGGCTTTTGAACTGGTGGCTTTATAGCTGGCTTTTTAATCGATTTTGGTTTATCTACTACTTTATTTTTAGTCGTCTCGTTTTTTACTAAATTGCTTTCTTCATAAACTTTCTTATATACAAAATAACTAAATCCTGATATACAGCCAAATAGAACTAATATCATAATCCAAATAAATATTTTTTTACTATTTCTTTTTTCAGTATTTTTATCCTTCCGACTCCTCATATGTTTTTATTTCTCCTTTTTATATCTTTGCTAGAAATATATTTTCGATTATTAGATAAATAAAAATTGTATTTCTTTTTAGTACGGATGCCTGAACCTCCCCTACTACATTTAGACAAAGATTTTACATAAAATCGCTCAAAATATTGATAAAGAAAAGTCGTCTACTAAACGAGCCTAAGCGAAGACAGAGGCGTAGTTGCACTTATACTTTATTCCTAAAATTTGTTACCACGCCTTAGTACGACTCATCGCTTCCAATTTATACTTACTTAAAGTGAAAAAAGAGAAAGTGAGCTTTTCTCTCACTTTCTATAGAAGAAACTATTTCGTTTCTTAATTTTTCAGCGTTAATACATATGCCACAAATTCATTTAGATTATCTTTTAACATCACTTTAGAAACCAATATTTTTTTACCGGATGGACTCCAAGTAATTGGCCCAGCAATCTCGTCTAAATCAGTCGATAATTGTGTTATCTTTCTAGATTTGACATCGATCGCGAATAATCCTCTTTCTCCCTTATCTTCCGAAATTACGGAAAAAGCTAATGTTTTGGAGTTTGGCGACCAACCTGCACCGAAAATTTGAGTTCCAGTAGCTAAAGATACGGTTTTCCTTCCATTTTCATCGGTAATAAATAACTCTCTTTTCGTTGCTGCAATTTTTCTAACAATAGCGAATTGCTTTTGATCTGGAGATGGAATAACCCATTCAACTTTTTGCTCGTTGTATTTTTTTCTTATTAAATTAACGTTATCAGAATTAGCATCAATCTTTTTTACTTGTCCATTTAGATCAGCTGAATACATTTGCTGAAATATTGTTGAATAAATGATTGTCTGATTGTCGATCCATCGTCCTTCTGTCGCAAATGCATAAATGGTATCAGGCTCTGACACTTTAACCTTCCCAGTTCCGTCAGAATTTATAATAAAACCTGTACCAGAATTTCCATCCTCTGTTTGCTTATAGAAAATATGCTTTTTATCAGGTGAAATAACGGCACCTACTTGATCATGCTCCTCACTTGCTAATACTTTTGATTTGTTAGTGTTCAGATCATATGAGAATAAATTAATGTGATAAGTATAATCACCATTATTTGTCATTACTGATTTTGGTAATTTCGTATTTTTTTGTTCAGTTAAAATTGTATGATCATCCAACCAATCCGTCCCACGAATACCCTCATAACGATCTATCTTCTCAAGAGCTAACTCGTTTGTTACAACCTCTTCATTCCCTGTTAATACGGTAATTTTTTTATGTTTTTTTTCAATTACTATATCTTCATTTTGACTTTGACATCCAGATATTAATAGTATTGTAATAACTAAAAAAAATACTTTAATCATGTTCTTTTTAAACATCACATCACCTTCCTACATTCGTACAAATTTTATGATACGTTTAGAATGTTTCTATTTTTAACAAATCATGTTTCCAATTTGTAAACTTTTACTTCGCTAACGGAAATGTAATGATAAAATTTGATCCGCTACCTTCTAACGATTCAACATGAATCGTACCATTTTGCTTTTCAATTAAATCCTTAGTTAAAGCAAGCCCTAAACCCGATCCACCAGATTGACGAGAACGATCTTTATTTACCGTAAAAAATGGTTCAAATATTTTATCCACTAATTCCGACGAAATACCAATACCCGTATCTGATATATTAATAAC
>NZ_NTZO01000400.1 GCF_002559405.1 Bacillus sp. AFS001701
TAATAGATATAATTCAACATTGTAAGCTGATAACGTGGATGGCTTACTCCCAAAGAAACGTTGATAAGGAAAGTGGTAGTGAGAGTAGCTGCTGTATAACTTATCTTTATATCAGTGAAAGTGGTGGCACAGTACCAATGAAGTATCTAATCAACATAGAGGGATAGCCACTAGACTAATGAAGAATCATTTAATCATGCAAGGCAAATCTTTATCGGTTAATAAGGTTCTCGTAAGACTAAAAGAGGTTTACCTCCTACGGGAGGCACCGACTTATTGAAACGGAAGAATTGAGACACGAAAGGTGTACTATTTCAGAAGTGTTGATGATTAAATCGAATTGGATTAGTTGGAACTAAAATTATTATTGAAATACAAGATGCCGTTAATTTTAGGAAATGATTTTTCTGGAAAAATTGTTGAAGTAGGTACTAGTGTCACGAAGTTTAAAGTCGGTGATGAGGTATATGGTCGACCTAGAGCAAATAAAATGGGAACTTTTACTGAATATCTCTCTGTTAACCAAGAAGATATTGCATTAAAACCTAAAAATTTAAGTTTTGAAGAAGCCGCCTCCATCCCTCTAGTCGGATTGACATCCTACCAAGCTTTACATGATATTCTGCGAATTGAAAAAGGGCATAAAATATTAATACATGCAGGATCAGGGGGAGTAGGAACATTTGCTATCCAACTTGCAAAACATATGGGTGCTTTTGTCGCAACTACAGCTAGTAATGGTAGTGATTTAGTAAAATCTCTTGGCGCTGACGAAGTTATTAATTACAAGACAGAAAAGTTCGAACATTCGATTCGTGACTACAACGCAGTTCTTGATACCATTGGGGGGGCGACGTTAGAGAGATCATTTGTAACATTAAAAAAAGGAGGAAAGATTGTTTCTATATCTGGAATCCCGAATGGTCGCTTTGCTAAAGAAAATGGATCTAGCTCATTTAAAAAAACCTTATTTTCAATTGCAAGTTATAAACTTACGAAGCTAGAAAAAAAACATAATGTCCAATACACGTTTCTTTTTATGAAGCATAGTGGAGAGCAGTTGAAAATTTTAACAAAAATGTTAGAGTCAGAAGTGATTAAGCCTACACTTGATAAAGTTTTTATTTTCGAAGAGGCCCAAAAAGCATTGGAGTATGCAGAGGCGGGAAGAGCAAAAGGAAAAATAGTACTTAAATTAAAATAATTAGTCTTATCTAACAAACCTTTCCTTAGGTAGAAAGTGTTTGTTTTTTTAACTTATCGAGGTTGCTTATAGAACTAACGGGTGCATTAGTTGAAGATCAAGAGTTACTTCGGTGACTCTTTTTTATTGCACTAAATGGCAGATTAGTTCAATAAGAATATGTGATAAAATGGAAAAAAACACATTAAGAATTGGGGAATTTTAGTGAGCGTATCAATAGAAAACAAACAAATTGCTCAATTGGCACTGAAAGCATTTGGAGGTAGTCCTAAAGTTTTTAAATATTGGGATGAAAATAATGAAAGTTCAATTGATATTCTTTCATCTAAAGACATTCAATTAGCCGATGATATATTTTCATTCTCTACAATAGGTCTTTCAGAATTTTCCATTGGTGATGAAAACAATGAAAAACCATTAAGAGTTGAATTGGTAGGTGCAAGTGATTTTGAATGTTTTCCTAACATACTAAGTACATGTGCGTTTAATATAATTAATTCCAAATTTGAATGCCATCCTGGTGCAATCTATAAAGATGTAGTTAATATGTATATGCCAAATAGTTCTATGAAACATATTTTATTTATTAGTCCATTTTTATGGGCAGATAAACTTAAAACAGTAAATTTCGAGAAAAAACAAGTTACATGGTTAATGATTATTCCAATCTCAGAAGAAGAAAAATGTTATGCAGATAAATTCGGAGTTGATACTTTAGAAGAATTATTCGAAGTGAAACAAATCAATGTATTTGACTTAGAGCGAAATTCAATAATTTAATTCCTTATTTAACTAACGTGTGCATTAGTTTAACAAGGTTCGACTGCTTCGTGATATTATCCCCTTATAGTAGACACACAAAAAAGACCATCCGATAATAAGGATAGGTAGTCTACTATTGGGGGATTTTATTTTGTCTAAAATTAATCGTACGTCTAAAAAATATTCTGAGGATTTTAAACTAAGAGCCGTAAAACTATATCTTGAAGGAGATAAAAGTTATAAAACAGTTGCCCTTGAAGTTGGAATGAGTAGTCCTACTCCACTTAAAGATTGGGTAAATCGATACAGAGAAGGTAGATCTTTTGAAGATAAACGGGGTAAACATACTAACCATCGTTTTAATGGGTTTCAAAGAACAAAATTTGTAAGTATTGAGGAAGAAAGAGATTATTTGAAAGCACAGGTAGCCTTTCTAAAAAAGCGATATCAAAATCTAGATCAAGGAGGGAAAACTCCTAAAGAAAGTAGATTCGAAATTATTGAAGAGATGAAAGTTAAATATCCTATCACTATGCTTGTTAAAATCGCTGAAGTATCAAGATCTGGTTTCTATAAATGGAGAAAATCAGCCGAGAATCAACAATCCAATAAAAATAAAGAAGAAGCTGTAAAATCACACATTCACGCGATCCATTCAATACGTCCGTATTATGGCTATCCAAGAATAACTGACCGTTTGAGAGAAGAAGGTTTAGTTGTAAACCATAAAAAAGTATATAGATTAATGAAGGAACTAGAGATCAAATCAGTCATTCGAAAGAAAAGAAAATATTTCGGGAGAGATGAATCGAATGTTTATCTTAATCTCTTAAATCGCCAGTTTAAAACACAAATGCCAAATATAGCTTTTGGGACAGATATTACTTTTATCAAGGTAGGAAACAAGTTTTATTACCTTTCAGTTATTCAGGATCTTTATAATAATGAAGTTGTATCTTGGAAATGTTCAGATCGAAATGATATTAAATTAGTCATCGAAACAGTTAGTGATTTATGTAAAAAAAGAAACGTGCATGGAAGTATCCTGCATTCAGATCAGGGATTCCAGTACACGTCTACAAAATACAGCCAGTTCTTAGAAAAGAATAATATGTTAGGCAGCCACTCTCGCAAAGGAAACTGTCTAGACAACGCTTGTGTTGAATCATTCTTCTCACACTTCAAATGTGAAATGGTGTATTTATCTAATTTTAATTCAGAACAGGAACCTATTCAAGCGATTGAAGAGTATATCCACTTCTATAATAATGAACGGTCACAAAAACGACTCAACCGTTGTTCCCCTGTAAAATACAGGTTAACAACGGCTGCTTAGTCGGTCTTATTTAAATGTATCTACTTGACAGGGGTAAGTCCATTCGGCGGTCTTTTTTATTGCACTAAATGGCAGATTAGTTGAATAATAAATGATAAAATTATGAGTGTTATAAGTTGATGGGAGTGAATTAAAAGGGGTTAGATATATATTATTATGATAAAAAGAAGGAAGAACATTTTCTTGCAGAAATAAGTGAAGGTTTACATAACCAAATATTTTACGGAAACATACATCCAGGAGAATGGGGTATTCTCAGTAAAATAAAAGTATATTATGGTGCTGATTCGGTAGTTACCTTAAATAGAAGTCAAATTGATGAATTAATAAAAAAACTTTTATCTATTAAGGAGTTTATAGCTGATAAATATAAAAATGAAATAGATGAATTAGTAATAATTTTACGTAATAAGGAATTTGATAAAATTACTATTGCAGGTGATTAAAAAGATTTTTGAGACAATGATCTTATGCAACTAACGTAGTGCGTTAGTTGCATAATCTCGGTTACAATCCAAAATATAACTTTAAATTAAGGTACACTCTTTTGTAGTGAAAAATTAGTGAAAAGGAGTTTGTAGATGTTAAATTACATATGGTTAGATGACAAATCTCCTATATTAAACCAACTGCCAAATAGTTTTAAATCCGCAGCCATATTATTTCCCCCTTTTATCCAAATGCCTTTGGGTTGGGAGAAGAATAAAAGAAATAACGAGTTTGAACATATATATCCAAGTGATGAAGAAATCTTAAAACTTGGTAAACAAGTTAGTTGGATGAGTATAATGCAAGAATGTGATTTAACCAATTTTAGTGAATTAGCGATTGCATTACAAACATCAATTAGTGCATTAAAGGAACAATATGCAAGAGAAGATTTAGCCCAGAAATTAAACTCAAATTTAAAACAAAATTGTTTTTATCCGGATGAGGATGAAATTTCACTATTATTAATTAAAGACATAAAAAAAGTTTTAGAATCTAAAGGAGCTAAATATTTTAGATACTCTAATCCGATATTGGACGAAAGTGGTACTTTAGAGATTGAAAAACTTATGTCTTTAGATAACAGTAAATTATCTTTAAAAGAGGTAATAATATCAGATGAAAATATGGATTTTGCATTTATGAGTGTGTTTGATACTTTTATTACGGTATTTATGGCCCGTGATGAAAAAATTGAAGATATTGTTAAAAAGATAGGCTGGGAAGCTATAGTATGTGACGACAAAACATATATCGATTGGTATTGGTCAAATATCTATTAGAGTTGTGTGGGAACTCTTTTTTTATTAGATGTTATGCAACTAACGCTTGCTTTAGTTGAACAACATGATCGGCTCTTTAGCCGATTTTTTTGTGGAACTAAATGGCAGTTTAGTTTAAGTG
>NZ_NTZO01000401.1 GCF_002559405.1 Bacillus sp. AFS001701
TTAGAGTTGACAATGGTTCAATTGCTACGGGTTTTTTTGTGGAAGGGACAGGGTTAGGTATTGTCATTGGTACTTTAGCTATTGACCCAACTACAACAGCTAGATTTGCTATCTCAATATGTCAGATTACACAAGTTAGCTTATAGAACACACCAGTAATTCTATAGGTAGAGAGATGGATCTTCAAATATGAAGGTCCATTTTTCAAGTCTTTTAAACGTTTTTATGTAAATTAATTATTAAACGTAATCAAATGTAACTAACGCATGCTTTAGTTGAATAGCTTAAATACTATATGATGTTTTTCTTATATCCAAAATTTCAGCTTTTGAACAATAAAAATGAAACCCATCGTGTTCATAGTCAATTACTTCAAGCTTTACCTTCTCCCATCTCCGCTCGCTAATATCTCTTATATCTAAATATATTTGGTGATAGGTTCCATAAGATTCAAATTTGATTTTTTGTGGATCATGAAATCTAACCACAATTTTATATTTTAAATCATCGCCTTCTATTACAAATTAAATATCAAGTACGGCCTTCTTATCAAAATTTTCTTCAAATATTTTTAAATGAAAGTCAGTAATTAATTTAACATCCATGAAAGAAAAATCGCTTAACGTTCTTTTTACAAGATCTATTTTCAAATTCATATTTCCACCTCATATGGTACAAAGATTAAGTAACTATCGCACTGCGTTAGCCATCCATGAATCCTCAGATTCACAACAGTGAATGGAAGTTTATATCGTACTCCCATGGTAGTTTAATAAGTGCGTTTG
>NZ_NTZO01000402.1 GCF_002559405.1 Bacillus sp. AFS001701
ATTTAATAGAGTTTATTTCGATAAGATTAATGAAATTCCAAGCAATAATCTTTGGGAAGAAAATAGAAGATGTATAGAAGAAGGACTTCTAATAATCGGTTCTGGTTTAAATGGAGACTTTATTGTAGTTGATCTAAATACATTAAGGGTTGGATATGTTTTTCATGATGAAATATGGGAGGATGAGGATGCGATTATAAGAGAAAACTATATTAATTTGAATTGGTCAATCGGTCAGTTTTATTATAATGCTATGACAATGGAAGAATTTCCAGTTGATGGTTTCCAAGCTGAAGAGTATATAGAACAAATGTAAACCTTATTAAACTACCATGGGA
>NZ_NTZO01000403.1 GCF_002559405.1 Bacillus sp. AFS001701
ATTCGTTCTAAAATGTCATTATATTGTTTGTTTCCTAGCATATAATCATCGAGACCGATAAATGAAACTTTTTGTTTTTGAACGTAATAAGTTTTTTCTTCGTTTTTTAATAATATAAAATTGCTTTCGGTTAACAGCTCTTCGTATTGTTCAGTAAAATAACCTCCATGATCATGGTTACCGTATATTGCAAGCTTTCCTATTTTTGGATTAAGTTCTTTTAAAAGCCGAATAACTTCATTCTTGTAAGAAAACTTTCGAATATCACTAACCAAATCCCCAGTAAATAGAATAAAATCAGGCTTCATTTGGTTTATATTTTTTACGACCTTTTTAAATCGATCTATATCTTTTTTATTATTAAAATGAGTATCAGAGATTTGTATTAATTTAATAGGAGTATTCGAATTTAACCGATCGTCTGAAAATGTTAATTGCTTAGTTCGAATTGATGTTGGCTCAACATAGACTGAATAATAGATTGTACAAATTAACAGTAAAAAAAATGATGTAAGTTTTATTTTCAATTGTCCCCCGACCTTTTTAAAGAAATAATTACTGCATACTATATTAAATAGTTTAATTGTTAAAAATATTCTCAAAATAACAAAATGTTGTTAAACTATAGAATACAAAGGGAGTGATACGAGTGAAGGATAAAGTTGTGATCGTTACTGGTGGCTCTAGTGGTATGGGGAAAGCAATGGCTATGCGTTTTGCAAAGGATGGTGCAAGAGTGGTCATTGCGGGAAGAGATATAGAAAAATTAAATAGTGCAAAAGAAGAAATTGAACAATTTGATGGTCAAGTATTACCAATAGCTATGGATGTACGGGATCCTGAATTAATTAAAAATATGGTAAATGAAGTTGATCAAACATTTGGAACAATAGATTTCTTAGTTAATAATGCGGCTGGTAATTTTATTTGTGCTGCAGAGGATTTGTCTGTAAACGGTTGGAACACAGTTATAAATATAGTTTTAAATGGAACTTTTTATTGTAGTTCTGAAGTAGGACGGTATATGATACAACATAAAATTAAAGGTGCGATTACAAATATAATTGCTACATATGCTTGGGATGCGGGTCCTGGGGTTATTCATTCTGCATCAGCTAAAGCTGGTGTTCTTGCTATGACACGAACTTTAGCAGTTGAGTGGGGTAGGAAGTATGGAATTAGAGTCAATGCGATTGCTCCTGGACCTATTGAGAGGACAGGTGGGGCGGCTAAATTATGGCTTTCTGAGGAATTAGAAAACAGAACAATACAAAGTGTACCACTAGGCAGGTTAGGTACTCCAGAAGAAATAGCGGGACTTTGTGCATATTTATTTTCAAATGAGGCTGGTTATATTAATGGTTCTTGTTTTACAATGGATGGAGGACAGTCCTTACATCAATACCCATTCTAGAAGGAGGTTCAAAATGGATCCTTTAGACGTAATAAGTAACTTAGATAAAGTCGTACCATATTTTCAACCAATATATGGAGCCGATACACAAAATTGTGTAGGAGTAGAGGTTGTTGGTAGACTAAAACTTGAAAATTTACACAGCCTTGAATTCTTCTTTGCAAATGATTTGGTGCCAGATGACTACTTATTAGAGGTTGACAATCATATACTAATTCAAGCTCTCGATGAAGTTGTACAATCTAAATTCGATGGTGGTATTTTTATTAATCGTCACCCTTCAGCGCTTCTTGCAGATGACCCAGAAAATCTATTATCGATTTTACAATCATATGAAGAAAAGGGCATACAACTAAATAAAATTGTCATTATTCTTCAACATCAACTTTTTTATGGTTTTGAGAAAGAACTAAAAAATTTAATTACATATTATCAAACTTATGGTATTAAATTTGCGATTAATAGCGTAAATGAGAAGTTAATTAACTTAGAAAAACTTCGGTTCTTGTCTCCTGATATCATTAAAATCGATTTTAAAATGGTTCAACAACTTCATACATCATCATTTCAAGATTTATTAAATTCCGTAATTTATGTGGCAAGAAAAGTAGGGGCATCGATGTATTACGATGGGATAATCGATTCAATTCAATTAAGAAATGCATGGAAGAATGGTGGAAGATTTTATCAAGGCGCATATTTGTTTATACCACAACCATCCATTAGTGAGTTAAATCATGAATGTGAGCCACTAAAGAATGATATCTTAAAATATATTCGAGGCGAAAAGAACAAATTAATTGCGCTTAGAGATATGACTAATTTAATTCAACAAAAAGTCGAATCGACAATTAATAAATTTAAATTAGGAGCGGATTTAAATTCATTTTTAATGAATATATCAAGTGAATTAAATTCCTTTTGTTTTAGAATGTA
>NZ_NTZO01000404.1 GCF_002559405.1 Bacillus sp. AFS001701
GCATACAAGGTATACCAGGCGCACCAGGAACGCCAGGCGCACCAGGAGCGACGGGGGCAACAGGAGCAACGGGAGCAACAGGCCCTTCAGGAGGACCTCCAGGTCCAGCAGGAGTAACAGGTCCAGCAGGTCCACAAGGTACACCAGGAGCAACAGGATCAGCAGGCCCAGCAGGAATACCAGGTCCAACAGGCCCAGCAGGTCCACAAGGTACACCAGGTCCACCAGGAGCAACAGGCCCAGCAGGAGCACCAGGTCCAGCAGGTCCAACAGGCCCAGCAGGCCCAGCAGGAACACCAGGTGAACCAGGTCCAACAGGTCCAGCAGGCCCACAAGGAACCCCAGGTCCACAAGGTCCAACAGGCTCAGCAGGTCCAGCAGGTCCAACAGGCCCAGCAGGTCCAGCAGGAATACCAGGTTCAACAGGCCCAGCAGGTCCACAAGGTACACCAGGAACTCCGGGTCCAGCGGGTCCAACAGGCCCAGCAGGAGCACCAGGTCCAGCAGGTCCAACAGGCCCAGCAGGCCCAGCAGGAATACCAGGTCCAACAGGTCCAGCGGGCCCACAAGGTACACCAGGTCCACAAGGAGCAACAGGCCCAGCAGGAGCACCTGGGGCAGTCGGAGCGACGGGTCCAACAGGAGCAACAGGTGGTGGGTTAGCCGAATTTGCATATATCTACAACCGAGCTGCCCAGTCGGTTGCCATAGAGGCAGATGTTGTTTTTGATACTAATGGTATAACTACCTCAGGAATTACTCATGCTCCTGGAACTTCTCCAATTTTAGTTACTACTCCTGGAATCTACGAGGTTACTTTCTCTGTATCTGGTGTAGAACCTAACCAATTCGCACTGTTTTTAAATGGTGCAGAGGTTCCAGGAACAGTTTACGGTTCAGGCGCCGGCACTCAGCAAAATACCGGTCAGACTATAGTGGCCATAGCATCTGGCGATGTTCTCACTCTAAGAAATCATTCATCTGCAGCAGCAGTTACTCTACAGACTCTGGCAGGTGGCACACAAGCAAACGTAAACGCTTCTATTGTTATTAAAAAATTAGATTAGTTTCAAATAGTTTAGTATTTTCACGTAGTATTAACTCTTTAACTAATAATATGAAATAAAAAATCTCCTGCAGAAGGAGATTTTTTATTTTCAAGTTGCAAAAAGATTTTTTATTCAACAATTAAAAAATTGAAACAAGATCATATAATTCTTATTCAACTAACGCATGCATTAG
>NZ_NTZO01000405.1 GCF_002559405.1 Bacillus sp. AFS001701
AAATAAATCAACAAACTTATATTTGAAGTTATTCCTTAATATATGAACTTGTATTGTTAAATAATCAGCTTAAATTTGTTCTTATTTTATTTAATCTTAAATATTGTATAAAGATAAGATTGATTAGAGGAGTTGAAGCTATATGATTGTAGTTCATTATATCGAGAAAAACGTTGAACTATTAAACCAACTACTCAAATATGTCCCCTCTGAAGGAGATACTATTTCCATTAAAGGTCGAAAAGGTAAAGTATTAAGTGTTAATCAAATAAATGATAAACATGTGCATGTAATTGTAGAACTAGAAGTTATTAAGAAAGTACAGGTTTTAGCAAAAGATGATAAAAAAAGAAGAAGATAAATTTCTAAAACTTAATGGGAGATTATTCCCATTATTTTTTTTGAATTTTTGTCCAGTATCACATTCCATTTTTCCACTAAAACTATGAACTATACTGTCTAAATGGAGTGTATTCTTTTTTCAAACTGGACTATTCATGATAAACTAGGAAAAGTTTTAGTAAATCAAAGTAATAAGGAGTTTTAATATGGAAATTAAGAATATCCATCATGTCGCAATTATTTGTTCTAATTATGAATTGTCAAAGCATTTTTACATAAATTTATTAGGATGTAAGGTAATTAAGGAAACCTATCGAGAGGAGCGCGACTCTTATAAATTGGACTTAAGTATTGGAGAAAATGGACAAATTGAACTATTTTCATTTCCTAATCCACCGAAGCGACATACAAATCCAGAAGCAGTTGGGTTACGCCATTTAGCATTTACTGTGTCTAATATAGAAGAAAGTACTCAATACTTAAAACAAAATGCTGTCTTTGTAGAACCAATTCGAATTGACGAGATAACAAATAAAAGATTTACATTTTTCCATGATCCCGATGGCTTACCATTAGAATTATATGAAGAGTAGATTTTAAACAAAACCCAATCTTAATGTAAGATTGGGTTTTCACGCTGTTTAACAACCTTTCAAATATTTATCAAATTTTCGTAAAGG
>NZ_NTZO01000406.1 GCF_002559405.1 Bacillus sp. AFS001701
ATCATGATTTGCTATTTTAGAACGTGTATTCTTAGTTTAATTGCACTTTGATTATTTTTATTTGCAGTTTTGAAATTTTTATTTGTAGTTATCAGAATTTTAATTGTAGATTTGTGATTTTTAATTTTACTTTTGCCAAATTTAATTGTAGTTTCTATATTTTTATTTGCACTTCGACCTTTATTTGCAGTCACTACTCTCTTTTTTGCACTTCGATCTTTATTTGCACCCCGGGAACCTTTATTTACACCCCTACCCATAATAAGAAAAAAACTCGCAAACATCTAAGTTTACGAGTTTCAAATTTTACTTATTTAACAACTTAACCTTCTCAACTAGAAAGTTTAAGATAACATGTGCTGCGATTCTGCTTGTCATGTCACGGAAATCGATTGTTGGGTCAAGCTCAACAATATCCATTCCTCTAACTTTTGGATGTGATGCTAGATAACAGATGCCATCTAATAGAGTTTGACTGTCCATTCCACCAGGTCCAATTGCAGGGCAACCAGGAGCAAAGGCTTGGTCTAGTACATCCATATCTAGGCTAATGTAAATTGCATCTACTTTGTCTACTAAATGATTGATGCTCTCTTTAATAACTTTTGAGATTCCTAATTCGCGAACATCGCGCATTGAATAGATTGTTACTCCGTTATTCACACCGAATTCAGTGTATGGAGCACTATTTGAGAAATTTCTGATTCCAATTTGAACTAAGTATTCACCTTTTAGAATGCCTTCGTCAATCAAGCTACGAAAAGGTGTACCGTTTGAACGTCCACCATCTTCAGTATTTCTTAAGTCATGATGAGCATCAAATTGGATTACTCCTACTGTTCCTCGTTCTTTTGCAAAAGCTGAAATGCTTGGAAAGCTAATTCCGTGATCGCCACCTAAAATGATTGGCATCGTTTCTTTGTATTGGCCTAGCAATTCAGAGATTGTCGATTTAATACGATTTCTAGACTCTTCAAAATCAGTCACATGCATCGTAATATCACCAAAATCAGTTATCATGTAATCTTTTAAATCAATTTGGTCTTCAATATGATAAGTACTGTAGCTACTTAGCATTTTTCGAATTGAAGCAGGTGCGAAGCTTGCGCCTGAATGACTAATTGAAGTTTTAGATAATGGTACACCGATAATTGAGAAATTTGATGCTTCTGTTCCATTCCATGTAGAGATGATTTCATTTGCTTTTGTTACCTTTGAATCAATGAAAATTGCATCTCCTGCTTTTTTAAGATGTGATAGCGACATCGTGTTCACCCCTACTTACTACTAATTTACCATTCTTAAATACTGATTCTACATGATTTACACCAAAATGGTAAGGTACATAAGTATAGTTTGGTACATTCCAAATAACGACATCTGCCCTACGACCAATTTTTAGTTTACCAGCTTGGTCTCCACGATTAATTGCGTAAGATGAGTTAATCGTTACGGCATTCCAAATTTCTTCAGGCGTCATTTTTAGTTTAAGCATTGCGATTGTCATGATTAATTGTAAATTTTCAGTTGGGCAGCTTCCTGGGTTAAAATCAGTTGCTAATGAAACTGCTACGTTATTTTCAATCATCGCTCTTGCAGGTGCAAATTCAGGTTTATTTAAATAGAAAGTAGTTCCCGGTAAAATGACACCAATTGTGTTGCTCTTACCAAGCATTTCTACACCTTTTTCAGATGCTCCACATAAATGATCAGCAGAAATAGCGCCAATTTCAGCTGCCATTTCAGTGCCACCTAGAGGATCTATTTCATCTGCATGAATTTTGACATTAAAGCCTTGTTCTTTTGCTTTTAATAAAAACTCTCTTGATTGTTCAACTGAAAATACACCTGTTTCAGCGAATACATCTACAAATTCAGCAAGTTCTTCTTCTTTAATAAGATCTAATAAAGAAAGCATTTTTTCTAAGAAAGCTCCTTCATTTCCTTTATACTCCTTTGGTACTGCATGCGCACCTAAGAAGGTTGAAACTAAATCAATATCATGCTCGGCTTGTAATTCTTTAGTAACTCGAAGTTGTTTTAATTCAGTTTCTTCATCAAGTCCATAACCACTTTTTGCTTCAACCGTTGTTACACCGAATGAAAGCATTCTGTTTAAGTGATGAATCGTTTTCTTTTTTAAATCATCATGAGAAGCTAATTTAGTTTGACCTACAGTAGAATGGATCCCGCCGCCCATTTCTAATATTTCTAAATAAGAAGCACCTTGTAACTTCAAACTAACTTCATGCTCACGTGATCCTCCAAAGACCACGTGAGTATGAGGGTCAACTAATCCTGGTGTGACTAGTTTTCCTTGGCAATCAATTACTTCTTTTGCATCAATTTTCTGTTCGTTCATTTGTCCGATATAAATAATTTGCCCATCTTTCCATGCAATTTCTGCATTTTCTAGAACAGGTAGATTACTCATGTCTTTTCCATGAATTGGACCATCACCATGATCCATCGTTAATAATTGACCAATATTTGTTAATAGAATATCTGCTTTCAATTCTAACACCTACTTCATCATTGGGATGTTTACGCCTTTTGCTTTCGCAGTTTCAACAGCTAAATCATAACCTGCATCAACGTGACGAACTACACCCATTCCTGGATCTGAAGTTAATACTCTTTCGATACGTTTTGCTGCTGCATCAGTACCGTCAGCAACAATTACCATACCAGCATGTAAAGAGTAACCCATACCTACTCCACCACCGTGGTGTACACTTACCCAGCTTGCGCCATTTACACCATTAATAAGTGCATTTAGGATTGGCCAGTCAGCTACTGCATCACTACCATCTTTCATGCTTTCTGTTTCACGATTTGGAGATGCTACTGATCCACAATCTAAGTGGTCACGACCGATTACGATTGGAGCTTTTAATTCGCCATTTTTCACCATCTCGTTAATGATTTTACCGAATTTAGCACGCTCACCGTAGCCTAACCAACAAATACGTGATGGTAAACCTTGGAATGCAACCTTTTCACGAGCCATACGAATCCAGTTACATAAATGCTCGTTATCAGCAAACTCACGTAAGATTACTTCGTCTGTTTTGTAAATATCTTCTGGATCACCAGAAAGTGCTACCCAACGGAAAGGACCTTTACCTTCACAGAATAATGGACGAATAAATGCAGGTACGAAACCAGGGAAATCAAATGCATTTTTAACGCCTTCATCTAATGCAACTTGACGAATGTTATTACCGTAATCAAATGCGATCGCACCACGTTGTTGCATGGCTAATATTGCTTCAACATGAACTGCCATACTATGTTTTGCACGTTTAATTACTTCATCTGGATTTTCTACACGAAGTTTCTTTCCTTCTTCCATTGTCATTCCGATTGGTAAATAACCATTTAATGGATCATGTGCCGAAGTTTGGTCAGTAATTAAATCTGGTACAAAATTACGTTCAACTAATTGAGGTAAAATTTCAGCCGCGTTACCTACTAAGCCGATTGCTAAAGCTCTTCCTTCGTTTTTAGCTTCAGTAGCAAGTTGTAAAGCTTCCTCTAAATCGTGAGTTAATACATCACAATATCTAGTGTCAATACGACGTTGGATTCTAGTTTCATCTACATCAATACCGATTACAACTCCACCATTCATTGTTACAGCTAAAGGTTGAGCTCCACCCATACCACCAAGACCTGCAGTAATTGTAATTGTCCCTTTTAAGCTTCCACCGAAATGTTGTTTAGCAGCTTCACCAAATGTTTCATAAGTACCTTGTAGGATTCCTTGTGTACCGATATAAATCCAGCTACCAGCAGTCATTTGACCGTACATCATTAAGCCTTTTTCATCTAATTCACGGAAGTGTTCCCAAGTTGCCCATTTTGGAACTAAGTTTGAGTTTGCTAATAAAACTCGTGGTGCATCTTCGTGTGATTTAAAAACTGCAACTGGTTTACCTGATTGAACTAATAATGTTTCATCGCTCTCTAATTTCTTTAATGATTCAATAATTGCATCAAAGCTTTCCCAGTTTCTTGCTGCTTTACCGATTCCACCGTATACAACTAAATCTTCTGGTCTTTCTGCTACTTCTTCGTCTAAGTTGTTTAATAACATACGAAGTGCTGCTTCTTGAATCCAACCTTTAGTGTTTAATTCAGTACCTCTTGGCGCTTTTAAAGATCCTTTTGTGATTTCCATTTTAATTCCACCTCTTCTTATATTTGTGTTTGTTTTGTATAGTTTTTTGCTATGAAATTTTCTTTTAAATAAGTTGTTAATTTTTCAATGTCTTTTGAGAATACGCGATCTCTAGTAATTGATGGAACAGTTTTACGAGCATCTTCCATAAACTTTCTAGTTGTTTCAGACATTTTTTCAATTCCTTTATATTCAACACCTTGCATTGCACAAATACATTCGATTGCTAAAACTCTTCTTGCGTTTTGTAGAATTTGGTATGCATGACGTGCACCGATTGTACCCATACTTACATGATCTTCTTGGTTTGCTGAAGAAGGAATTGAGTCAACACTTGCTGGATGTGCTAATGTTTTATTTTCAGAAACTAAAGCAGCTGCAACATATTGCATAATCATTGCACCAGATTGTAATCCTGGTTCTGGACTTAAAAATGGTGGTAAATCATTTAATTGTGGGTTAACTAAACGCTCAATACGTCTTTCTGAAATATTCGCTAACTCAGCAACACCTAATTTAAAGAAGTCCATTGCAAATGCGATTGGTTGACCATGGAAATTCCCACCAGAGAATACATCATCACCGAATAATAATGGATTATCAGTAGCCGCATTCATTTCGATTTCTAATTTTTCTTTTGCATAGTTCAGAACTTGCCAGCTTGCTCCATGAACTTGAGGGATACATCTTAATGTATAAGCATCTTGAACTCGGATTTCACCTTGTTTAGTCGTTAATTGGCTTGTTGCTAAAATATTGCGGTAACGTTCAGCTACTTCAATTTGTTCTTTATATCCACGAGCAATATGAATTCTTTCATCAAAAACATCTGTAATACCATTTAATGCTTCAAATGTAATAGAAGAAATTAATTCACTTTGATAAGCTAATTCTTCACCTTCAAGATAAGTAAGAATCCCCATTGCTGTCATTGCTTGAGTACCATTAATTAAAGCTAAACCTTCTTTAGCTTCTAGCGTAATTGGTAAAATTCCTTCTTTTGCTAAAGCTTCTGCTGTTTCCATACGTTTTCCTTTATAGAAAACTTCACCTTCACCAAGTAAAACTAGCGCTAAGTGAGATAAAGGAGCTAAATCTCCGCTTGCACCTAATGATCCTTGAGATGGGATAACCGGGTGAATTTGAGCATTAATTAATGAAAGTAATTTTTCAACAACTACTAAACGCACACCAGAGTGACCTTTTAACATTGTATTTGCACGAAGTACTAACATCGCTCTTGAAACTAATTCAGGGAACGGTTCACCAACACCACATGCATGTGAAGCGATTAAGTTATATTGAAGTGTTGAAACATTTTCTTTTTCAATTAATACATCACTAAATTTTCCAAAACCAGTTGTGATACCATAAACAACTTTGCCATTATTTACGATTTCTTCAACCTTTTCTCTACATGCTTTTACCGCAACTAAGCTCTCTTCACCTGCTTTTACATAAGCCTTATCGAATAAAATACTTTTCATTTGTTCCATTGTTAAGCTATTACCAGTTAAAGTTACCATTAAAAACACCTCCGAATTTTGTCAAAAAAACACAGAAAGAGGCTATGAGACGTAAATAGTAACTTACGAATCATAGCCCCCTATCATCTAATAAACTATGGGCGATTATATGTGATTAATGCCGAGTCCTGCTGATTCATGCTCCGATCCTTTAATTGGAGCACCAATCGTTCCGTATAGTGCAACTGCTATCCAGTCACCCTCGTTCACGTTTTTATAAGGCTTTCCTCTAACAACAGCAAATCTAAGTCCTACTGTTCTAAGAACATCACCTAATTGAACATGCCCTCTTGTAACGCCTTGAATTGCTTCAAGTGTTGCATGATATAATGAATGAACTTCTCTATAAAGAGCTCCATTGATTACACCATTTTGTTTGGCAGCGGTTTCAATCGCAGCAACGACCTTTTGAGCATCCATTGTACCGACCTTACCTACACACCATACAAGGTTTTCATTTTTCATTAATTCTTCTTCATAATCGGTCAAAGCAAGCATCATAGCTGTTCGACCAATTCGTTGACTTTGCTCTGCCATATCGCTAATACCTCTTACTTACTTTCTCTAATAAACTAGTATCTGATTACATTATATGCCAACAATTAGTAAACTTCAATATTTTCAGATTATTATTTTTAAAAAATATTTTTTTATTAAAACTCGTTGTAATATTCAAAATAT
>NZ_NTZO01000018.1 GCF_002559405.1 Bacillus sp. AFS001701
GCTTTACATCATTTCGATTCATTTATCTGCTTTATACAAACTTAAAATTTTATGTAATTTTAAAAGTCGTTAATCTATTCTATTTTAGACCACTTCAGTAAATTGATGTAATCTAATTTCCAATTATTTTTACAATCAAACTTTTTCTTTGATTGGTGCAAAGGATCTTCTATGTTCATTAATAATTCCATGCTCGTCGATCGCTTTTAAATGTTCCTTTGTTCCATATCCCATATGCTTTTCAAATCCATAGTTTGGATGCTTTATACTAAGTTCGCACATTAAAGAATCTCTGGTTTCTTTTGCAAGTACAGATGCAGCTGCTATGCTGATACTTGTTGCATCGCCTTTAATGATTGATGTTTGAGAAATATCCAGCGGAAGTTTCATTGCATCAATTAATAAATGTTCAGGTGAATGAGTAAGTTGTTCGATCGCACGTCTCATCGCTAATTTAGTCGCTTCATAAATATTGATTTCATCTATTTCTGTTGAGCTGGCCATACCAACCCCATAAGTAATTGCCTCTTCCTTGATCCGCTTTACGAAATACTGTCGTTTTTCTTTAGATAATTTTTTGGAATCATCTAATCCAATTAGCTCAGTATTTTCCGCTAAAATTACTGCCGCTGCTACAACAGGACCAGCTAATGGACCTCTACCAACTTCATCTACTCCTGCAATTAACTTTATATTTTGGCTATAAAGATTCTGTTCATATTCCATCATTTTAAGGAATTTCTCCCTAGCTAAATCTCTTTTTTCTTGTTCTTTATACCATTTAGCTACTAGCTTTTGCACACCAATTCTTTGATCACTTTCAAATTCTTTTAAGAGTTCATTCGTTGGGTCAGTTAATTCACTTAGTATATTTTTTATTTCATCTATTTTCAGGGACATACTTTAGAACTCCTTTTTTACATACGTTTAAGTTTGAACCTTAAAATTTCATTAAAAAAGAAGAAAGTACGCTTATTCTTGCGCACTTTCTTCTACTATTTCATCAGTTACTTCAAGCATTGATGGATTTTCGAAAGTTAATCTTCCTAATTTCCCAGCTCTTAGCTCACGTAAAAATAAATCAGATGTTTTATCATAATCTATAATTCCACCTGACATAAGTAATCCACGCTTCTTACCAATATGATCAAAAATATCAACGACTTCTTCAGAAAATAAAACTTCCTCATTCATGTCATATCTTTCTTTTAATACAGTTGGATAAAACTTTCTTAAATATTTAATCGCATAAATCATTACTTCTTGTAGGTTAATGATACTATCTTTTATTGCTCCTGTAGTTGCTAAACGAAGACCTACAAGTTGATCTTCAAATTTAGGCCATAATATACCCGGTGTATCAAGTAGTTCAATTTCTTTCCCTACTTTTATCCATTGCTGTGCTTGCGTTACGCCAGGACGGTCACCAGTTTTAGCAATATTTTTTCGTGCGAGCTTATTGATTAAAGTTGATTTTCCAACATTCGGGATTCCAACAATTAACGCTCGAATTGCACGAGGTTTGATCCCTTTTGATCTCATTTTATCAAATTTCTCTTTTACAAGTATTTCACAGGAAGAAATAATCGCTTTTAACCCTTGTCCAGATGCTGCATCAATAGCAATTGCCATTACGCCTTGTTTTTCATAATGTGCTAACCATTGCTGAGTAATTCTTGGATCTGCTAAATCTGCTTTATTTAATAAAAGCAATCTTGGTTTATTTGAAATTATTTCATCGATCATTGGATTTCTAGAAGCAGCAGGTACCCTTGCATCCGCTAATTCAATTACAACATCAATTAATGAAAGTTTTTCAGTAACTTGTCTTCTAGCTTTTGCCATATGGCCAGGAAACCATTGTATCGTCATGTTGCCACCTTCTTATACATTGAATAATCAAGATTAATTTGGCTTTTATTTCGCCATTTCAACCTCAGATAACGGCCAAAAAACAAAACTTGCTCGGCCTAAAATTTCTTTTTGACTAACTGTTCCGATAATACGACTATCTTTACTTAATCGACGATTATCACCTAAAACGAATACTTGTCCTTTAGGTACAGTTTTTCTACCAGTAATCTCTTCTAACTTAAAGTCTTCAGTTAGAGGACCATCTGTCGTTTCTTTTTTATATTCGTTCAAATATGGTTCTTTATACGGTTTACCATTAACATATAGGACATCATTTTTATATTCTACCGTGTCACCAGGTAATCCAATAACTCGTTTAATATAATCTTTTTCCTTTGTAGCATGGAAGACTACAATATCAAAACGTCTAGGTTCATGTAGTTTGTATACGATCTTATTTACAATCATTCTACTTTGATCCTGTAGTGTTGGCATCATTGAGATCCCGTCAACTAAAACCGGTGTAAAAAGGAATGTTCGAATACCAAGTGCAAGTACAAGCGCAATAAAAATTGTTTTAACTAATTCCCAAATTCCACCACTATTGCTTTCTTTCAACCTAATCCCTCCATTTTATAACCATACGTTTTGCAGTTTTAACCAGTTAAGTTAATAACTTTATTTATGTATTCTATTTTACTTTTTATTATATCCATAATCTACAAATATTGGAAAAAAAGGAGCTTGTTTAATACAAGCTCCTTTCAAAAGACTATCGAAGTTCTTTAATTCTTGCTTTTTTACCAGTAAGTGCACGTAGGTAGTAAAGTTTAGCACGACGTACTTTACCGCGACGAACAACGTCTAATTTAGCAATTTTTGGAGTGTGAATTGGGAACGTACGTTCAACACCAACTCCGTAAGAAATTTTACGAACTGTGAAAGTTTCGCTAATTCCGCCACCACGACGTTTAATAACTACACCTTCGAATAATTGGATACGCTCACGAGTACCCTCAACAACTTTAACGTGAACTCGTACAGTATCACCAGGACGGAATGCTGGTAAGTCAGTTCTTAGTTGTTCTTTTGTAATTTCGTTGATTAAATTTTGCATAATGTATGCTCTCCTTTTCCAACCGATGCTCTTACAAGATTTAGTGACTCGCAGCGGAACACCGAGAATAAAGGCTTAAGTATTTACTCAAGCCACAAGTTATATTAACATATTCTATTAGTACACGCAACTAGTTTTCTTGTTTTAATTCTTCTTTTACTTGATCCATCCATTTTGACTCTTTTTCAGAAAGAGAGTAGTTTTCGAGTAAATCTGGACGGCGCGTTATCGTACGTTTAAAAGATTGTTTTGTTCGCCATTCTTCGATTTTCGCATGGTTTCCTGATAATAAAACATCTGGTACTTTATGTCCTCTAAATTCGGCAGGTCTCGTGTAATGCGGATGCTCTAATAATCCTGTACTAAATGAATCTTCAATTTTTGAAGTAGTATTACCAAGTACCCCAGGTAATAAACGAACAACGCTATCAGCAATGACCATAGCGCCAAGTTCTCCACCTGTTAATACATAATCTCCAATTGAGATTTCATCCGTCACTACATGTTCTCGAATTCGTTCATCATAGCCTTCATAATGTCCACAAACAAAGATTAAGTGTTCCTCTTTTGCAAGCTCTTCAGCTTTACGTTGATTAAATCGCTCTCCTTGAGGGCATAGAAGGACTACTCTCGGCTTATTTTCACTTTTTGATACTAATTCATCAACAGCATCAAAAATCGGCTGTGGAGCTAGTACCATACCAGCACCACCACCATATGGATAGTCATCAACATTCGAATGTTTATTCGTAGAGAAATCTCTAAAATTTACACAGCGAAACTTAACAGCCTCTTTTTCTTGTGCTTTTTTTAAAATAGAAGAATTTAAAACTCCTTCAAACATTTCTGGAAAAAGAGTTAAAAAGTCTAATTTCATCATAATAGACCTTCCATTAATTCGATTTTAATTTTTTTATTCACTACATCTATTTCTTTTACAATTTGCTCGATGTAAGGAATAAGGGCATCTTTTTGACCTTTCCTTTGAATAACCCAAACATCATTTGCACCTGGAGATAATATTTCTTTTATTTTTCCGATTTCTTCTCCATCAATTGTCTCAACAACACAACCAATAATTTCATGATAATAGTACTCATTTTTATCTAGCTCGTGTAATTGATCTTCAGTAATCTTTAAAATCCCATTTTTAAGTGGTTCAACGGAGTTTAAAGACTCATATCCTTCAAATGTAAGTAAATCAAAATTTTTATGTACACGGTGACTTGTTACGATTAATTCAATTGGTGTCGATTCGTTTTCTTTAAAGAAATATAATGTATTGCCTTTTACGTAACGTTTTTCTGGAAAATCAGTTCTTGAAATAACACGAACCTCTCCACGAACTCCATGTGTATTTACAATTTTTCCGACATTTAAATATTTTTTCATTCTTTTACCTCTATATTAAAGTTTCTATGTTCATTATTAGTTTGACCATTTAGATTGTATATATGTCTACATGAGACTTCAATGGTTAAACAGGTTGTCTAATACTAAGTATAGCATATCTTAAAGTCATTAAAGCAATCAAAAGCTACCTCTTGCTCAAACGACTTACCTCTATTCAAAAATAGGGACTACCACAATATATCGGGCTTTCCCGTAAATCTCTGTAATGTTGAAAACGGCCCTTAGCTATAGCCAAGGACCGTTTTACATTACTGAATATCTAAGTGAATACGTTTTGCGTGTTCATTACTTGCTGCATATACAACCGTACGAATCGCTTTAGCAATTTTACCATGTTTGCCAATCACTCTACCAGCATCTTCAGGATTTACCTGTAAATGAAAGAATAGATTGTTCTCATCTTCTTTAACTTGAAGTGAAATATCCTCTGGATGATCTACAAGACTTGAAACAATTGCATTTATGAGTGTATTCATCTTTTTTTCCATAATTACTTGCCGTTGCGAGCGTTGTGGAATTTCTCTAAGATACCAGCTTTAGAGAATAAGTTACGAACTGTATCAGATGGTTTAGCACCTGTTCCTAACCATTTTAATGCTGCTTCTTCGTTAATTTTGATTTCAGCTGGTTGAGCAACTGGATTGTAAGTTCCAATTTCCTCGATGAAACGTCCATCACGAGGAGAACGAGCGTCTGCTACTACTACACGGTAAAAAGGAGATTTTTTAGCTCCCATACGTTTTAAACGAATTTTAACTGCCATTTTTAAAGCACCTCCGAAAATATTTACAACGATTTATATATTATCAAAAACCAATACTGTTTGTAAAGTAAAATTTCTTAACAGCATAATTTTTTATTAAATGATGTTTAAATGCTGGAAAATTATACAAATAGGTTAGAATAAGCCCGGAAATTTAAAACCTTTCTTCTTCCCTTTTTGCATGCCACCCATCATTTTCATCATTTTTTTCATTTCTTCAAACTGTTTTAATAAACGGTTTATTTCTTGTACAGGGCGACCAGAACCTTTAGCTATTCGCTTTCTGCGACTTGAGTTAATAATATCTGGTGTAAGCTTTTCCTGCTTTGTCATCGATTGAATAATTGCCTCTACATGAGCGATTTGTTTATCGTCAATTTGCAGATCATTCAATCCTTTAATTTTGTTTGCACCTGGCATCATTTTTAAAATATCACCAAGTGGTCCCATTTTTTTAACTTGAGAAAGTTGGTCTAAGAAATCATCTAAAGTAAAAGATGCATTTCTTAATTTTTGTTCCATTTCTTTTGCTTTTTCTTGGTCTACGTTTTCTTGTGCTTTTTCAATTAAAGTAAGCACATCACCCATTCCTAGAATACGGGATGCCATTCGTTCTGGATGGAACGGCTCAATTGCATCTAGTTTTTCACCAAGTCCAACAAATTTAATTGGAGTATTTGTAACTGCACGAATTGATAATGCTGCACCACCACGAGTATCGCCATCAAGCTTCGTCAATACGACTCCAGTTAAACCTAATTGATCATTAAAGCTTTGTGCCACATTGACTGCATCTTGTCCAGTCATTGCATCAACAACTAGGAAGATTTCTTCGGGTTTTGAAAGTTCTTTAATTTGTGCAAGTTCTTCCATTAAACCTTCGTCAATATGTAAACGACCTGCAGTATCAATTAGGACATAGTCATGATGCTCATCCTTAGCATGTTGAATCGCTTGTTTCGCAATTTCAACCGGACTTACTTGATCTCCTAATGTAAATACTGGCAAATCTAATTGTTTACCTAATGTTTGAAGCTGTTTAATCGCGGCAGGACGGTAAATATCTGCTGCAACTAATAGCGGCTTACGATTGTACTTTTTTCGAAGTAAATTCGCTAATTTACCAGTCGTTGTTGTTTTACCAGCACCTTGTAAACCAACCATCATAATAACAGTCGGCGGGCGATTAGAAACAGCAATTTTACTTTGTTCTCCACCCATTAATGCCGTTAGTTCTTCTTGAACTACCTTTACAACATGTTGACCCGGCGTTAAGCTTTGTAATACTTCTTGTCCTACAGCTCGTTCAGAAACACGTTTCACAAAATCTTTAACAACTTTAAAGTTAACATCCGCCTCTAGTAAAGCAAGACGAACTTCTCTCATCATTTCCTTGACATCAGATTCAGATACTTTACCTTTGCCTCGAACCTTTTGTAATGTCTTTTGAAGTCGGTCGGCTAATCCTTCAAATGCCATAAAACCGTCCTCCTTATTATTCTAATTTCTCTAACGCGTCGATTACTCGAAGAAACTCGTCATCTACAACTTTACCTTTTTTAGTATAAGTTTTCAAATGATTTAAAAGTTCATTTCGTTGTTGAAATTTTTTTAGAAGTAATAATTTCTCTTCATATTCTTCTAACATCGCTTCAGTACGTTTTATATTATCATAAACCGCCTGTCTACTAATGTTAAACTCTTCCGCAATCTCACCTAAAGAATAGTCATCCAAGTAATATAATGACATATAGCTTTGTTGTTTAGGAGTTAAAAGAGAATGATAAAAATCATATAGATAATTGATTCTCATCGTCTTATCTAACATTGTATGATCTGCCACAACTATCACTCCTTTGTTAAGTGAATTGCCTTTACATATGCTAGTTTACCTAATACACAAATATCTGTCAAGTTTTTTACTTGACGATTAATTAAAATCAAAACAACAAAATTAAATTGAACTTTTATCCTAATTCTCTTAACGATAGCAAATTCGAAACTCACGTTATTTGTTAATTAATTTCCACTGTGGAGTGCAAGCTTTTTACGGGCCCTCCATGCGTTCATTCCATGGTCTTACTAATCTCGCTATTGGACATAATTTAAAAAAAGGTGGATATGTCTTTCAATATAAAACATATCCACGTCATTTCTTAATTTTTAAATTATGCTTCTTTATTCATTAAATCTCCAAATAGGCCATATACAAATTGTTCAGCTTGGAATGGTTGTAGGTCGTCCATTTGTTCTCCAAGGCCGACGAATTTAACAGGTACTTTTAGTTCGTTTCGGATTGCTAAAACAATACCACCTTTAGCCGTTCCATCTAGTTTCGTTAAGACGATACCAGAAACATTTGTAGCTTCGGAGAATGTTTTTGCTTGAACAAGACCATTTTGGCCGGTTGTTGCATCAATTACTAGTAAAACTTCATGTGGTGCATCAGGTACTTCTCTAGCAATGACATTACGTACTTTTTCAAGTTCTTTCATTAAGTTTACTTTATTTTGTAGGCGGCCTGCTGTGTCACAAAGTAAAACATCGACTTTACGAGCTTTTGCAGCTTGAACGGCATCATACATTACTGCAGCTGGATCTGATCCTTCACCTTGTTTAATTGTATCTACACCAACACGTTGACCCCATACTTCTAACTGTTCAATTGCTCCAGCTCTAAATGTGTCACCAGCAGCAAGTAGTACTTTTTTGCCTTCAGTTTTTAGTTTATGAGCGATTTTACCAATTGAAGTTGTTTTTCCTACTCCGTTAACACCAACGAATAAAACAACTGTTAAACCATCAGGATTTAAATTTAACTCAAATGAATCATCAGTTGAATCATCACCTTTATACAATTCAACTAATTTTTCTGAAATAACCTCTTGTACACCTTTTGGATCTTGAATATTTTTTCGCTTAACTTCAAATTTCAAGTCCTCTACTAATTCCATTACTGTGTTTACACCAACATCAGCCATAATTAGAATTTCTTCAAGTTCTTCAAAAAAATCTTCATCTACTTTACGGTATCTAGCAAATAAATCGTTTAACCCTTCTGTCAGGTTATTTCTAGATTTCTCTAATCCAGATTTAAATTTTTGAGTCACTGACTCCGTTTGCTTTGAGATTGTTTCTTTTAATTTCTTAAAAAAGCTCATAATTTCAATCCTTTCTAATTACCATTCGATAATAATGCTTCGCCTTCATCCAAACGAACTGATACTAGCGTAGAAACGCCATATTCTTGCATTGTAACACCGTATAATACATCACATTCTTCCATCGTACCTTTACGGTGTGTAATAACAATAAATTGAGTTTGCTCACTAAAATATTTTAAGAATTTTGCAAATCGAGCTACATTGGCCTCATCTAGTGCAGCTTCAACCTCATCAAGTACACAGAAAGGTACTGGACGTACTTGTAAAATTGCAAAAAGTAGTGCGATTGCCGTAAGTGCTCGTTCCCCTCCTGATAATAAGCCTAAATTTTGAAGCTTTTTACCTGGTGGCTGTGCAACAATATCCACACCTGTTAACAATAAATTTTCCTCATCTGTTAGAACTAAATCAGCTCTTCCTCCACCAAACAATTGAGTAAAGACGACTTGGAATTTTTCACGAATTGCACTAAAACTTGTTTCAAAACGTTTTGTCATTTCTTCATCCATCTCACTAATTACATTGTAAAGTGTGATTTTTGCTTCATTTAAATCAGTTCTTTGTTCTTGAAGAAAATCATGACGTTCTGACACACGATCATACTCATCGATTGCACCAATATTAACAGTACCTAATTCCTCAATTGAACGCTTTAATAGTTTAACTCGTTTCCTTGCATCATCAACTGTCATTTCTAGCGTATATTTCATTTTTGCCGCTTCATAAGTAGTCATATACTTTACACTTAGTTGTTCAAGACGATTTTCAAGCTCTACATCAAGTCGATTACTATTTACTTCTTGCTGTTTTAGTAAATCAGAGAGTGACTTATATTGACGCTGCTTTTCACGTAATGATTGAACATAATCTTCTAGCTCAGTTTGAAAAGCAATACGTTGCTCTCGGCGTTTCGAAATAATTTCCGTCGTCTTTGAAAATTCAATTCGAGTATCAGAAATTATTTTCTCGAGCTCTTCCTTACCATTTTCATTCGTCATAAGTTCACTTGATAAGAAGATTATTTTTTCCTTCGTTTCTTCAAGAATCTGTTTTTGTTTTATAGAATTTTCTTCAAACTGGCGAATTCTTTCATTACTATAACTTAACTTTTGCTCTTCTTGTGCTAGAGAAATTTTCAGACTAGTTAACTTCGATTGCAATTCATCTTTAATTTCCTTTTGATTTAGTTTCCGTTCAGTTAATTCATTGATCTTCTGTTCTTTTGAAATAATTTCATTTTTCACATTAGCATCTAACGATGATAATTCTTCTAGACGATCTTTAACCTTTAATAAATCACTTGCTGAACTTCCCATTTCTAAATCATAAATTGCTAAAGCATCGTTTATATTTTTTTCTTCAAATTCGATACTTTTTAGTTGCTCCATAATTGAAACAATTATTTGTTTAACCTTTTGAATATCATCATGTAACGTTTGAGCTTTAGTAGAACTTTCTAGATTTGTCACTTTAAGCGTTTGAACCTCATTCTCTAGCAAGTTCGTCTTTTCTTGCATATCCTTTAGCTTTATGGTGATTTCTTCTAATTCTCGCTGTCTTCCTATAAGTGAAGAATTCGTTGTTCGAACGGCTCCACCAGTCATCGCTCCACCAGGATTAACTACATCACCTTCAAGCGTGACAAAGCGATAGCGATGTCCAACGAGTTTAGCCAGTTCATTAGCACCTTTTAAATCTTGTGCGATTAAAACAGATCCAAGTAAGTTTTGGATCACTTGCTCATACTCGCTTGAATAACTAACAAGTGATGATGCAACCCCAATAAAGGAAGGATTTCTTTTTAATCCTTCAATAACATTAGCAGGTACAAAACGAGCTTTAACAATATTCATTGGTAAAAATGTAGCTCGGCCTAATCGTTGTTGCTTTAAAAATTGAATTGATTTTCTCGCATGTTCGTCATTTTCAACAACAATTTGTTGTGTAGCTGCACCTAGTGCAATTTCAATCGCAATTTCGTATTGTTTGTTTGTTGTAATTAGTTCAGCAATTGCACCTTTAATACCTACTAGTCTTGTGCCCCTTGCTTTCAAAATTTCTTTAACACCTTGATTAAAACCAGCAAAATCTTCTTGAAGTTCTTCAAGTGTTTCTTTTCTTGATTTTGTTTGCTGAATAAACTGATAAGCTTTATTTAGTAATTCTTCTTTTTCCTTTAAAACGGTTGAAGTTTCATCATGCTGCTTATTCAGGGTTTCAAATTTTTCATTTAACTCTTTAAATGTTATATCAAATTGTTCTTTCTCATTAAGCAATTCAGTTTTTCTACTCTGTAATTGCTCTCTTTGACGAATGTATTTTTCATTTTCTAAATCTAATCGACTCGATTTTACAGAATATTGTTGGCTTTGCTTTTCAAGCATCGTTTTTTCATTTTTAATCGATGCTTGATTATTTAAAAGCTCAATATAGTCAGATTTTATTAATTCGATCTGTTCTTCAATATCACCCTCATAAGATGTAATCTCATTTTGGATCTCAACAATAATTGTTTTTGTTTTGTTTACATTTTGACGAGAAAGTTTTTCTTGCTCTTTTTCCGCTTCGATTAATTTAGCCGTCTCGTTTATTTGTTCAGTAACTTCATCAACTTGTTTTCTTAATTGTTCAGATTGAGTTGAAGTATTTCTTTTTCGCTCCTTCATTAGCTCTTTCTGACCTTCATATTTTTCCAAGTTTTTCGTAACGGTTAATAAAACTTGCTGCAATTGATCGATTGATTCATCTAATGCATTTAATTTCTCTTGTATTTCGTGTTGTTTTGATTCTTCAGTCGAAATCTCAGTCGATAACGCAATCTCTAAATCAGAGTTTTGGGCAATTTCTAGTTTAAGCTCTTCCCATTTCTGGTGAAGCGATTCAATTTCGTATACTAAGAGAGCTGCTTCAACCTTTTCTAGCTCATCCCTATGTTCTATGTATTCTTTTGCAATTGAAGCTTGCATTCTTAATGGTTCAATTTGGGAACTTAATTCAAATAAAATATCATCAACTCGATTTAAGTTTTCTTGCGTTTCGAATAATTTTGCTTCTGCCTTTTTCTTTCGGTTTTTATATTTTAATACTCCTGCTGCTTCTTCAAAAATTCCTCTTCGTTCTTCTGGCTTACTGCTTAATATTTCTTCAACCTTCCCTTGAGAAATAATAGAGAATGCCTCTCTTCCAAGTCCAGAATCCATAAATAAATCAACAATATCTTTTAACCGACAAGATTGTTTATTAATATAAAAATCACTATCTCCAGAACGGTAAACACGTCTAGTTACACTTATTTCACTATACTCAAGTGGTAATTGTTGATCTTCATTGTCTAAAGTCAGCGTAACTTCTGCATAATTTAAAGGCTTTCTTCCGTCACTACCAGCAAAAATGATATCCTCCATCTTTGCTCCTCGTAATGATTTGACTGACTGTTCACCTAGTACCCATCTAATGGCATCTGTAATATTACTTTTACCACTTCCATTTGGTCCTACAACTGCTGTAACACCTTTTACAAAATCTATCGTAACTCGCTGAGCGAATGATTTAAATCCAATTATATCTAGTCGTTTGAGGAACAACTGAATTCCCCCTTTTTGATTTAATTATATACACAAAAACTCCCCCATAAAAGGGGGAGCAGACTGCCCGCCAAACGCTCGTTTTTTTCGTTGCTTCACCTGTCTAACGGTGCTCTTTACCGCCCATGGTAACTTAAGCACCTCACCAGGCTTCAACCCTCGAGAGTCAAGCGCTTGCAATCAGTCTAAAAATCAAGTTTGTTCGTTTAATTGACAAGTTTCTACTAGATTTTCTAGTTTATCTATTTACTTGACTCTTTTAATTTTAATAATGCTTCTTTAGCTGCTTGTTGCTCTGCTTCTTTTTTAGATCTACCACTACCGATTCCTAATGTTTCACCATTTAATAATACTTTTGAAACAAATTCTCGGTTATGAGCTGGTCCTTTTTCTTGAAGTATTTTATACTCAATTGAACCTGTGGAGTCTCTTTGTACAAACTCTTGTAATTGACTTTTAAAATCCATCACATGCGAAAAAGCACCATCGTTTATTTTTGGGAATATATGAAGAGATAAGAAGTTAATAACTGTTTGTAAACCTTGGTCCAAATATAATGATCCAATGAATGCTTCAAAAACATCCGCAAGTAGTGCTGGACGTGTTCGACCACCTGTCATCTCTTCTCCGCGACCAAGTAATATATATTGACCAAAATCTAATTCATTCGCAAATTTCACAAGTGATGGTTCACAAACGATTGCGGCACGTAATTTTGTTAACTCGCCTTCACTCATTGTAATATATTTTTGAAATAAATATTGTGAAACGGTAAGCTCTAAAACAGCATCCCCTAAATATTCTAATCTCTCATTATCTTCATATGGTTTTTTACGATGCTCATTCACATAGGATGAATGTGTAAACGCTTGAATTAGCAAGCTCTCATTATTAAACATAATATTTATTTGTTTTTGAAATTTTATAAAGTTTTCTTTTTCAACATCAGAAAGTTTAAATTCTCTTACTCTTCTTGAATGCGGCATATTTACCTCCAACTAAAAAGCAGTTTGATATGCTGCTAAACCTACTAGTCAAGAAAATGATGAGAAGTCCCGTATAAAATACGGGACTTTTCTCATTACATGTTGCTCTCTATGTAGTTCACAACATCACCAACTGTGACGATTTTTTCAGCATCTTCGTCAGAAATTTCTAATTCAAACTCATCTTCTAATTGCATTACTAATTCAACTACGTCTAATGAGTCTGCGTCTAAATCTTCTTTGAAACGGCTTGTAACTTGGATCTCAGATTCTTCTACACCTAAACGGTCAACAATAATCTTTGATACGCGCTCTAATACATCTTGCATTATTATTCACCTCCCCCCAAAGTTGTCTACTTATGCATTATACATAAAAATTTGGCAAACGCCAAACTAATTCATTACAAGTCCACCATCAACATTGATTGTTTGTCCAGTAATGTATCTACTTGCATCCATTGCTAAGAATACTACTGCATTTGCAATATCTTCTGGTTGACCAAAAGATTGCAATGGAATATTCGATAACATTTGTGTTCTGATTTGCTCATTTAATTCATTTGTCATATCAGTTTCAATAAATCCAGGTGCAATGGCATTAACTGTAATATTTCTAGAAGCTAATTCCTTTGCTGCTGTTTTTGTTAATCCTAATACGCCAGCTTTTGCAGCTACATAGTTCATTTGTCCTGGATTACCAATTTGTCCAACAACTGAACTAATATTAATGATGCGGCCATTACGTTGACGAGTCATAAACTTCGCTGCTGCTTTGATACAATTGAATACACCTTTTAAATTTGTATCAATTACATCATCCCAATCAGCATCTTTCATACGTAATAAAAGACCATCTCTTGTAATACCTGCATTGTTTACTAGTATATCAATACTACCAAATTCATCAACAGTATTTTTTACTAGTGCAGCAACTTCTTCACCGTTTGATACATTTGCTTTAAATGCAATCGCTTTAACTCCAAGAGCTGTAATTTCTTCTACAACTTTAAGAGCAGCCGCTTCATTCCCAGAATAATTAACAACTACATTCGCACCATTTTTTGCTAAAGATAATGCGATTGCTCGTCCGATACCTCGAGACCCACCTGTAACTAATGCAACTTTACCATTTAGCATGATTTAATTTCCTCCCATTCATTTAAAAATTGGTTTAATGTTTCAACATCATAAACATTTACTAATTTTGATGATGGAGAGATTGCTTTTACTAATCCTGTTAAAACTTTTCCAGGACCAATTTCAACGAATGTATCAACACCAAGGTCAACTAATTCTTGAATAGATTGGTTCCATTTTACCGGAGAATATAATTGATTAACTAATAATTCTTTAATTTCATTTGCATCTGTCACAACATTAGCAGTAACATTTGAAATTAATGGCGTTACACAATCATTTACATTTATTTTACCTAGCTCGTTTTGGAATTCTTCGCTTGCAGGTTTCATTAAAGATGAGTGGAATGGACCACTTACTTTTAAAGGTAATACACGTTTAGCTCCAGCTTCTTTTAGTAAACCAGAAGCAATTTGTACGCCTTCTGCATCACCAGTAATAACTACTTGTGTAGGAGAATTATAATTTGCAATACCTACAGAATGACCATTTTTATTCACTTCAGAAATAACTTCTTCAATTTTTTCTGGAGCTAAAAATAATACTGCTGCCATAGCACCTTGTCCTACTGGTACAGCTTGCTCCATTAATTGACCGCGTTTATGTACTAATCTAACACCGTCTTCAAACGAAATGCTATTTGCTGCTACAAGTGCTGTAAACTCACCTAAACTATGACCAGCGACAAAGTCTGGTTTAATTCCAGCTGATTTAATCTTCTCAAGCATAGCAATTGAAGTTGTTAAGATTGCTGGCTGTGCATGATATGTAGCAGTTAACTCTTCGTCCGTTCCATTGAAAATAATCTCAGAAAGACTAAAACCAATTTGTTCGTTAGCAGTTTCAAAAATTGATCCACATTCATTATAGCTCTCAGCTACATCTTTACCCATTCCAACTTTTTGTGATCCTTGTCCAGGAAAAATAAACGCCACTTTACCCATTGGAGTGACCCCCTTATGCATTTGATTCGATTTTCTCCATGTGATCACTTACTAGTTTTACAACATTATGTTCAACCATCGTTTGTGTTTGCTTAATTGCACTAAAAATCCCCATAGCATCAGAACTTCCATGAGCCTTAATAACAGGTGATTTTAAGCCAAATAACGCTGCTCCACCATACTCAGAGTAATCCATTTTCTTTTTAACACCTTTTAAGTTTGGTTTTAATACAGCTGCTGCAAGCTTTGATGTAAAATTAGTAAGCATCGCATCTTTAATTAATGAAAACATTGCAAGTGCAGTACCTTCAATCGCTTTTAAAGCTACATTTCCAGTATACCCGTCTGTAACTACTACATCTGCTACTGAGTTCATTAAGTCTCTAGCTTCTACATTTCCTATAAAATTCAAATTACTTTCTTTTAGTAACTGGAAAGTTTGTTTAGCAAGTTCATTACCTTTTTTATCTTCCGTACCGACATTTAGTAATCCTACAGTCGGATTATGTATACCTCTAACTTTTTCGGCATATACAGATCCCATTATTGCATATTGAAGTAAATGGTTTGCCTTTGCATCAACATTAGCACCTACATCGAGGAAAACAAAGCCCTTTCCATCTAAAGTAGGCATCGTAGGTGAAAGTGCAGGTCGTTCTACACCTTCCATTCGACCAACAACTAATAGTCCCGCTGTCATTAATGCGCCAGTATTTCCGGCAGAAATACATGCATCAGCATTACCTTCTTTTACTTGGTTTGCCATTAAGACCATAGAAGCATTCTTCTTTCTTCTAACTGCTCTAACTGGCTCTTCCGTTCCTTCAATTACTTCATCTGTATGGATAATCGTTATATTTTTATCATTCGTTAAGAATGGTTTAATTTTTGATTCATCACCAATTAAAGTAATATGTATATCATTCAATTTTTCAACTGCAAGCATCGCACCTTCTACGATGGTTTTTGGGGCATGATCTCCACCCATTGCATCGATAGCTAATTTCATCTTGTTCACTTCCTATTCTTCAATACTTCGGTGGTACATTTCGAACAAGCCATGGAATACATGTTCTTTTTCAACATAGCCATTGATATCAACTGTAGTACGCCTCGGATCTCCTTTTTGCGGTAAAACCTTTGCCTTCGCAATTACTCGATCATTTGTTTTTACTGGTTTAATAAAAACAAAATTGGATTTAGCTGTAAGAGCTAAATCATCATGAATAACTGCAACTGCTAAAGAATTAGCCTGGGCAAATAAGTGATGACCTCGGGCAATTCCATTTCTACTAAAAGTATGCTCTTCCTTAACGTCAAATATAGAAATGGCACTTTCGTTTAAATGAATATCAATAACTTCACCGATTATTTCATCTACTGGTAGTGATTTTACATCTTCTAATTGCTGAGTGGCAACATTTTTGATGCGCTCCCTTAATTCAGGAATTGATAATTCAAGACGATCAAGACGAATAGTTTGTATGCTCACAGATAATTGATTAGCTAAATCTTCATCTGTAATAAACGGATTTTCTTTTATAATTTTTTTTAACAATTCATGACGATCTTTTTTATTTCTTCTCATATTACATACCTCAACTACTAATTTGTGACCAGGTATTAAATACAGTTTATATTAAAAATACACGTATTACAATAGTTTTTTGACAAACTTTTAATACCTAGTACTAATCTAATTTTTCTGAATTAAATATTCCCGTTCTGTCTAAGTACATTCTTAATCCTTGATATTCATTAGCTTTCCAAAATACATCTGAATTAACAAGTAATGTTGCATCATTTCGCGCAACTTCTAATGCACGATAGTCATGTACCATATCAGCCATTTTAAATTCAGGCACACCACTTTGTTGTTTTCCAAAGAAATCTCCTGGTCCTCTAAGTTCTAAATCCTTTTCACTTAACTCAAAACCATCGTTTGTTTCTGTCATGATTGTTAATCTTTCTTTTCCTACTTCACTTTTTGGATCGCCAACTAAAATACAATACGATTGTTCTGAACCTCGTCCAACTCGACCTCTTAGCTGATGTAATTGTGAAAGTCCAAAGCGATCTGCATCATAAATAACCATCACAGTTGCATTCGGTACATTTACACCTACTTCAACAACTGTAGTTGATACTAATATTTGAACATCATTAGCAGCGAATGCCTTCATCACGTCATCCTTCTCTGATGAAGAAAGCTTTCCATGCATCAATCCAACCTTCGCCATATTTTGATAATGAAAAGTTAGAACACTATGTAAATCTAATGCATTCTGAAGGTCTAATTTCTCTGACTCCTCGATCAGTGGACAGATAAGATATGCTTGTCGTCCATTTTTGATTTCTTTACCAATAAAATCTAAAACGCGATCAAACATTTCTTGTTTTACCCAATACGTTTCTATTTTTTTACGACCAGCCGGATATTCATCAATGATCGATACATCCATTTCACCAAAAGCTGTTATTGCTAAAGTTCTTGGGATTGGAGTTGCTGTCATAAATAAAACATCTGGGAAATAACCTTTTTCTCTTAAAACTCTTCGTTGACCAACACCAAATCGATGTTGTTCATCTGTTATTACAATGCCTAATTTATTAAATTGAACCTCATCTTGAATTAAAGCATGGGTACCGACTAAAATATGTACCTCACCGTTTTTTAGTCGTTCTAGTATTTCACGACGCTTTTTACCTTTTACAGAACTTGTAAGAAGTTCAACATTAACTTCAGTATGTTGTAACATTTTTGCTAATGATTCAAAATGTTGCTCAGCTAATATTTCTGTAGGGACCATTAATGCCCCTTGATAACCATTAAGTGTACATGCATATAATGCAATTGTAGCGACAACGGTTTTTCCCGATCCAACATCACCTTGTAATAAGCGATTCATTCGATAAGGACTTTCTAAATCTGTGAATATTTCTTGTACAACTCTATTCTGAGCTGATGTCAGAGGAAATGGTAAGGATTGGATTAATTGTTGAATTTTTTCAATGTTTAATGTTTTAGGGATACCTTTTGATTGATTACGCTGAATTTTTCGAAGTGCTTGCATTTTTAGTTGAAAAAGAAAAAACTCTTCATAAACAAAGCTTCTTCTAGCTTGTTTTAAACTATTCGCATCAATTGGGTGATGAAGTAATCTCAATGTTTCTGAACGATTTAAAAGTTTATATTTTTGAATTAGTTCGTTTGGCACTAAGTCATTTATTAAATGTCCATATTTTTTAAAAGACTGCTCAACAAATTTACGCATTGTTTTTACAGACATTTTCCCCTTAATTGAATAGACAGGCTCAATTTCTTGACTATTCGTACGAGAACCAAATACAAGGTCTGATAAGGAAATGGTTTGTTTATGTTGATCCCACTTGCCAGAAACAGTTACATGCTCATTTAAATTTAACTTTGTTTTAAAATACGGTCGATTAAAACAAATAACAGTAATTAAGTATCGATCAACTAAAAGTCGAAATGTTAATCGTGATTTATTTTTGCCAAAATATTGAAGAAGAGGAGCGCTATGAACAATCCCCTCGACAGTCACGCGCTCTTCATGCTTCACTTCTGATAAATCCTTATTTCGAAAATCCTCATATCGATACGGTAAATATTCGATTAAGTCATTTATAGTAAAAATACCCATATCATTTAATAGTGTTTCGGTTTCCTCGCCGACACCACTTAATACAGATACTTTTTGTTCAAGTTCAATACTCACTATTTTTTTAGCGAAACACCAAATATTTTTGCTTCCAATTCACGTCCTGTTGGCGTAGCCGCTAGTCCTCCTTCTGCAGTTTCTCTTAGCGCAGATGGCATTGTTTGTCCAATTCGATACATAGCATCAATTACTTCGTCACATGGAATTCGACTTGTAATACCTGCTAATGCCATATCTGCTGCTACCATTGCGTTAGCAGCACCCATTGCATTTCGCTTAACACATGGTACTTCTACTAAACCTGCAACCGGGTCACATACTAAACCAAGCATATTTTTTAATGTAATAGCAAATGCTTCAGCACTTTGACTCGGAGTACCACCAGCCATTTCAACGATCGCAGCTGCTGCCATACCACTTGCAGAGCCTACTTCCGCTTGACAGCCACCTGCAGCACCTGAAATTGACGCATTATTAGCTACAACAAAACCGAAAGCACCTGATGCAAATAGGAATTCAATCATTTGCATTCGAGTAGGATTTAATTTCTCTTTTACAGCAAAAAGAGTTCCAGGAACTACCCCAGCTGAACCAGCTGTAGGAGTTGCACAAATCGTACCCATTGCAGCATTAACTTCATTTGTCGCAACCGCTTTACTAACAGCATCTAAAAGTAAATGACCTGAAAGCGAATTACCTTTTGCAATGTAATTTTGAAGTAATACAGCGTCTCCTCCTGTTAAACCAGTTGGCGAGTGAACACCTGCAAGACCTCTTTCAACTGCCTTTTCCATAACAACAAGATTTTGCTCCATTTTACCGATAATCTCTTCACGGCTTCTTCCTGTAAACAACATCTCTTGTTGAATCATTATTTCTGAAATTTTAACATTTTTTGATTCAGCTAACTCAACTAATTCAGCAACATTTTTAAACATTTAAGTTCCCCCTCTCCTTAATCAACCATTTTCGTAACGCGAATGATATGTGGTAAAGATTCAATTTCTTTAATAATTTTTTCATCTAGATCTTGGTCGACCTCAATTGCCATCAATGCAATTTGTCCGACTTCTTTACGCGATACTTCCATATGGCCAATATTTACAGCATATTTCATTAGGACATTTGTTACACCAGCAATTGAACCAAAACGGTCATTATGAACAACAAGGATTGCAGGGTAATTACCCGAAAGTTTGAGTTCAAATCCATTTAATTCAATAATTTCAATTTTCCCACCACCGATTGAAATTCCCACTAATTCAAATGGTTGGTCATCATCTAGAATAGAAATTTTCACTGTATTTGGATGCTCCGTTACTGCATCTTCTTCAATGAAATCAATTGACATGCCTTTTTCTTGTGCAATATTTAATGATTCTGGAATACGCTCATCAAATGTATCAAAATCCAATAATCCACCGATAAGCGCAACATCTGTACCATGTCCACGATATGTTTTAGCAAATGAACCATATAATGAAATCAAAATCTTTTTTGGTTCTTTTCCATAAAGATTTCTTGCTACACGACCAATTTTAGCCGCTCCCGCTGTATGTGAACTAGATGGACCAATCATAATTGGACCAATTATGTCAAAAACACTTTTATATTTCATCACGTTTCCCCCAATACGTTATTGTAAAAGCGTATTTTATTTAGTTTTTGTTTTGTTAGAACAAATCATTTATATAAAAAGTTGGTATTATGGACAAAACAATGTCCACCTTATAGTGTAATACGAAATTCTACAGAGTTCTACGTTATTTTACATTAGTCTTTAAATAAATTACAAAAAAAAAAGAAGAAGTGGATCACACTTCCTCTTTTATCTTACTATATTTTATCTTATTCAATCGAAAAAATATATGAATATAAAGGCTGATTTCCGTTATGAACTTCAACTTCTAAGTGATCAAAGCTCTCTTCGGCAAATTCAACTAATTTTGAAATTTCTTCATCTGAAACTTCTTGACCATATAAGATTGTTAATATTTCAGAATCTTCATCAATCATATTTTGTAATAATTTTTTTGCAGCATCTAATTGATTTGCATCTGTTGTAACAATTTTACTTTCAAGGATTCCCATGAAATGATCTTTTGTTATTTCTACACCATCAATTTCAGTATCTCGAACCGCATAAGTTATTTGCCCTGTTTTAACTGTCTTTAATGCATCTTGCATTCCTGATTTATTTTCATCTAATGATGCTGTAGGATTAAATGATAATAAAGCTGACATACCTTGAGGTACTGTTTTAGACGTAACAACTGCTACATTACATTCTGCAACAGATGCAGCTTGCTCGGCAGCCATCACGATGTTTCCGTTGTTAGGAAGTACAATAACATTTTCTGCGTTGCATTGTTCAATCGCTTTTACGATGTCTTCTGTACTAGGATTCATTGTTTGACCGCCTTCAATAACAACAGTGGCCCCAATACTTTCAAATAATGCCTTAATTCCTGATCCCATAGCTACCGTAACGATACCAAATTCTTGTTTTTCAGTAGATTGTGTAGACTCATTTTTAGAAGGAGATTCATTTGAAACCTCTTCATGTAGTAAGTTAGTATGTTGTTCGCGCATATTTTCAGCTTTTAGTTTTAAAAAGCTTCCAAATCGTTGACCTAAATTAAATACTTCCCCGGGGTACTCAGCGTGAATATGAACTTTTACAATTTCATCATCAGCAACTACTAATAAAGAATCACCCCATGCACTTAGCTCTTTACGGAAAGTGTCTATGTCAAAAGGATGTTTATTTAATTTATCTTTTTCAAATCGCACCATAAATTCAGTACAGTATCCATAAACTATGTCTTCAGTATTTAACATACTTTGTACATTTCGATGTTCTGCTTCAACAAGTTCCTCAAGTGAAAGAGTCGCTTCAGCACCTTCTAGGGAAATTTCTTCACCTTTTAATGATGCTAAGAATCCTTCATAGACCAGTACTAAACCTTGACCTCCGCTATCGACTACACCTACTTGTTTTAACACAGGCAGTAAGTCTGGGGTACGGTTTAAAGATGCATTTGCTTCAATAATTGTTTCCTCAAGAAAAGGAATAAATTCTTCATGTGTTTTTGCTATGACAACTGCTTTTTTTGCTGTTTCTCTTGCAACTGTTAAGATTGTTCCTTCAATAGGCTTCATAACAGCTTTATAAGCAGTTTCTACCCCTGCTTCTAATGCTAAAGCAAAATCAATTGTTGAAATTGTATCCTTTGTTTCAATTGATTTAGAAAAACCTCTAAATAATTGAGAAAGAATTACACCAGAATTTCCACGCGCCCCCATCAATAAGCCCTTTGCAAAGCTTTGACCAACTTTCCCTACATGACTATTTGGTTTTTCTTTTACTTCCTTTGATCCAGAAGTAATAGAAAGATTCATATTTGTTCCTGTATCACCATCTGGTACTGGGAATACATTTAATGAATCTACAAATTTTACATTTTTCGTTAAGTTATTTGCACCTTGAATCACCATATCTGCAAATAATTTACCGTCAATACGTTTTATCGACACAAATTCTCCTCCTTAATGCGTCTTTACAGGTTAGCTACTTTCACACCTTGAACAAAAATATTAACAGAGTCAACCGACAAGCCTAATGTTTGATCAAGAGTATACTTCACTTTATTTTGTACGTTATTAGCAACTTCAGAAATCTTCGTACCATAGCTTACAATTATGTACATATCGATATTAACGTCCTCACCTACTTGGCGAACAATAACACCTTTTGTAAAGTTATCTTTTTTTAGGATTTCTGTAAGACCATCCTTAATTTGTTTCTTAGAAGCCATTCCAACAATACCGTAACAATCAATGGCAGCTCCACCAGCAATTGTAGCGATCACATCTGTACCAATCTCGATTGTTCCATATTGAGTTTTCATTTCTAATGACATAATTTGGTCCCCCTTATTGGATAATCCAAGTATAGTTAGTTATACTACTTACTTATTATTGTATACCTTTTTCCAAAATAATTCTATTGACTCACTACTATTATTAGCATTTCAATAATATTCATGGTTAATTATAGCAAATACAATTTTTAATGAATTTCTTTTAAGGTAAGTCTAAGGTCCCTCTTTAATATTAAGTATATCATACATTTCGATGTCAAGGTTTTTTTCTTGAACAACTTGCCAATAACTGTTGCATTAAGCAGAGCGGTATGATAAATTATAGTAGTGTTTGAATGAAAATAATCATTGAAATGTTATTCCGTTTTTTGTTAGGAGGGAAATAGATGGCTCGTGTTTGTGTAATCACAGGAAGAAAGTCTCGTTCTGGTAACAGTCGCTCTCACGCTATGAATGCTTCAAAACGTACTTGGGGTGCTAACCTTCAAAAAGTTCGTATTTTAGTAAACGGTAAACCAAAGCGTGTTTACGTTTCAGCGAGAGCATTAAAATCAGGTAAAATTGAGCGCGTTTAATTGATTAACGTACTAAAAAGCATAGCGATTCGCTATGCTTTTTTACTTTTTTTATGATACCTGTTGCCTCTAACCAAAAAACCCTACTCCAACTAAAGCTAAGCGTCTTTTTTAAATGTACTCAGCATGGCACGAACAAGTCCGCCAAGAAATTTAGGTAATTTAATCGTATAAAATCTCATGCTTTCCCTCCTACAAGCTTTCTAGCATTTTTAAGGAAAAGATTAATCCTATTACATTCTACTTGCGATGAGCGAAAACTATGACATGAAATTGTTAATCTTTGCTCCTTACTACTAATGCTATGCCTTCGCTAAATGAAATAGACCCTTCACTCTCTAGCAGTTCATTGCTTACACATAGTGATGATCCAATCTCCAATAAATGATTAGTTAGTGGGTATTTAAAGCCCTTTAACGTTAAATTTTCTACTTTAGCACCTAATGAGAAAAAGGATACGTATTTAAAATGCTGCAGTTTACGAATGAAATGGGTACCTTCCAGAATCACATATATTTCGTTATATTGATCAACGATCTTTATAGGAACACCAGAATTCATAAATTTTATTAATAATGTAATACTGCCAAACTCATGATCTAAACGTTTTCCGGTTACACAATGGATAAAAATCTTTTCTGGTTTTTGTTTAATTGCCCATTGGATAGCAAGTTCTAAATCTGTTTCATCTTTTTCAGGAGGGTAAATAAAAACATTTGGGACAAGCCTTTTAATCTTTTCTAAATTTTCATCGCTTAATGAATCAAAATCACCGAATATTGCCTCTGGAATTAATCCTTCTTCAATTAAGTAATGAGCTCCATTATCTACGCCAATCAGTAACTGGTTTTCGTCTTTTTGAGTAATTTCAGTAATTGTATTCGATTTCGGTCCTGCACCTACAATATGTATAATCAACTTTTTTTCCACCTTTAAAAAAATGCAATCGAATGTCGATTGCATTTTTTGTTTCATAATTAGATTTTCCATGCAATGCAATTTTAGATGATTACATTATCCTCTAATTTTCGCTATAGCTTCTTTTCTGTCTTCCTTATTATAAACTGCTGAACCTGCTACTAATACGGTAGCACCTGCTTCTATACAAATTTTAGCCGTATGCTCGTCAACGCCACCGTCTATTTCGATTTCAACTGATAAATTGCGTTCTTTAATCAAATTAGCAACTTGTTTAATTTTAGGAACAACTGATTGAATAAATTTCTGTCCTCCAAAGCCTGGATTTACTGTCATTAAAAGGACCATGTCGACATCATCAATAATCTGTTCAATTGTTGAAACTGGAGTCGCTGGATTAAGAACTACACCTGCTTTAATACCAAATGATTTAATTGTTTGGATCGTGCGGTGTAAATGTGTACAAGCCTCAACATGAACCGTAATAATGTCCGCTCCAGCTTTTACAAATTGTTCTATGTATTGATCAGGTTTTTCAATCATTAAATGTACATCTAGTGGAAGCTTCGTCACTGGTCTAATTGCTTCTACAATTAGTGGTCCAATTGTAATATTTGGTACAAAATGACCATCCATTACATCGACGTGAATATAATCTGCTCCTCCACGTTCTACATCTAAAATTTCTTCTCCAAGTTTAGCAAAATTCGCTGAAAGGATTGATGGTGCAATTTTAACCATGATTAATACCTCGGCTTTCTATCTCTTATTTCTTCTATGAATGATACATAATGATCATATCGTTTAGGAGAAATTTCCCCACTTTCAACCGCAGCTTTTACAGCACATTTTGGTTCTTTTAAGTGGGTACAACCTCTAAATTTGCATTCTTGACTTTTTTCTCGCATTTCTACAAAACAATACGATAAATCTTCAGATTCGATTCCCATAAATTCCAATGAACTAAAACCAGGAGTATCTGCAACTAGTCCCTGTCCAATTTTTATTAATTCAACATGTCTAGTTGTATGTTTTCCTCGTCCTAAATGAGAGGAAATAATACCTGTTTTTAAATCTAGGTCTGGATTAATTGCATTTAATAAAGTTGACTTACCAACGCCGGATTGTCCTGCAAATACAGATATTTTATTTGACATATGCGGAAGTACTTTTTCTAATCCTTCCTCAGTTTTTGAAGAAGTTAAACATACTTCATATCCAATTTGGCGATAATAAGAAACGTATTCGTACACTAGTTTTAATTGTGCCTCTGAACACAAATCAATCTTTGTAATGACAATTAAAGGTTTAATTTCATTAAACTCAATTAGAACAAGGAATCGATCTAATAATATTGGAGAAAAATCGGGCTCTACTGCTGAAAAAACTAAAATTGCTTGATCAACATTTGCAATTGGAGGTCGAACAAGTTCATTCTTTCGCTCCTTAATTTCAAGTAGATAACCTTCTCCACTTTTTTCGATATGATATTCTACCTCATCTCCAACTAAAGGTGTTATTTTCTTATTACGAAAATTACCTCTACCACGACAAGCAACTACTGTCTCATCTGTTTCGACATAATAGAATCCACTCAATGCTTTTACGATTTTGCCTTCTGGCATATACTCACTCCTACAGCTCTTTAATTCGATGGATAAGGTACATCTCTTTCTGCAATAACTTGACCATCTTTAACAATTTTATAGGAAGCAGTTTGTCCAGGATCAATTGTCACTTCTACTGGTATAGTAGTTGTTTCGGTGATCGATTTTGAAATTGCAGGTTTTTCACCATTATTATTTTTATCCCTAATATATACCTCAATTAGCTGAGGTGAACTAGGATTTGTTGGGGTATATGGTACTTGTAGATTGATTGTTACTTTTTTCGTCTTTTCTTTTTGTTTTCCAGAAGAAATAACGACATTTAATGTATCCCCTTCTTTTACTGCAACGTTAGCAGATGGAGATTGTGAAATAACATGATTTTCAGCAACTGTTCCAGAATCTTCCTTCGTTACGTTAAGCTTTAGGTTATTGTCACCTGCATAGGTTTCAACATCTTTTCTAGACCATCCTTTTAGGTCACGAAGAGTGATGGTAGATGCCCCTTTACTAATCCATACGTTTAAATCCGTTTCTGATGGAACGACTTCAGCCCCAACGTTCGGAGATTGGTCGATTATTTCACCTTCTGATTCATCACTTTCGATAAAATGCGTTGTAACAGAGCGATAATCGTCTTGTAATCGAGATTTTATCGTGTTGTATTTGAAACCTTTTAAGTCTTCCATCTCGTTACTTTTTTTACCTTTTGATTTATAGATCGTTATCGATGAATTTTCTTTAACAGTTTCCCCAATATTAGGAGAAGTTTTAACAACTTTCCCTTCATCAACTTCATCATCAAAAATTTCTTTAGGATCGCTTATCTTTAACCCTTTTGATGCAAGCAACGTAACCGCACTTTCGTATGTCATATCCTTAACATCTGGAATTTCTACGTCTTCAGGTAAAAATAATGCAGGAATCAATGTTATCGCTAATAAACCACCAATTAAAAGTGCAATAAATGTACCAATAATAAACTTTGCAAAAGAATTTTTCTTCTTCCGTTTTAATTTATCAGGTTCATTTTTGACAGCTTCTTTTTTGACAACTTCTTTTTTGATTGGTTCTTTTTCTTTATTTGATTTTTTCTTTGATGGTACGACAACAGTATCATCATTAGTTGATACAGGAATATCCTTTATGATCGGAATTACCTTCGTTTCATCATCATTTGTAGGGATCACAAAAGGTTTTTCATTCAAACGATCACTATCCAAAGCAGTTTGTAAATCTAGCTTCATCTCATCTGCTGTATCATATCGATAAAAGATATCTTTTGCAGTAGCTTTTAAAACGATATTTTCAACGCTTTGGGGTATTTCTGGATTAAATTTTGTTGGTGGTGGAACTTCGCTTTGTAAATGTTTTAATGCGATTGCAACTGCACTCTCACCCGAAAATGGTAGTTTTCCAGTTAAAAGCTCAAACATGACAATTCCTAAAGAATAAATATCTGACTTTTTATTTGCAACGCCACCTCTTGCTTGTTCAGGTGAAAGGTAGTGAACAGAACCAAGTACTGAATTTGTTTGTGTAATTGTTGCAGCTGTCGAAGCTGTTGCAATTCCAAAATCTGTAATTTTTACATTTCCTTCTTTATTGATTAAAACATTTTGCGGTTTTACATCTCTATGAACGATTTGAAAATGATGCGCATGAGCTAATGCTGAAGCTAATTGCTCCATAATCCTCAATACTTCTTTTGGCTTTATAGGTGTATGATGCTGAATATACTCCTTTAAAGTCTCACCTTCAACGTATTCCATGACGATATACTGTAATCCATCTTCTTCCCCAACGTCATATGAGCTTACGATATTTGGATGAGATAGCGAAGTAACTGAATATGCTTCACGTTGAAATCTTCTTAAGAAGTCAGGGTCATTTGAAAAATCAGCTTTTAACATTTTTACAGCTACATCTCGATCTAATATCATATCACGGGCTAAATAAACGTTTGCCATACCGCCAACACCAATTAATTTTAAAATCTTATATCGGTCGTTTAGGCGTCTACCAATCATCACGCTCATCATCACCCTTTCTCTATATTTCTAGGCTCAAACTTAATAATGGCAAGCGTGATGTTATCTTCTCCACCAAGATCATTTGCGATTGAAATCAACTGGTTACCGAGAAGATCGATTGGGAGATTTTCATTTAATTTTTCATTGAAAAGTTCATTTGATATTTTATTCGATAAACCATCTGAACATAAAATGATTAAATCATCTTCTTCCCAAGTTAAAGTTTTAATATCAACATCAACTGTTTCCTCAGTACCAAGTGCTCGCGTTATAACATTTTTACGAGGATGAATTTCTGCATCCTCCATTGAAATTTGCCCAAATTTAACAAGTTCAGCGACAAAAGTATGATCTTCTGTTATTTGCTTAAACCCTTCATCATTTCTCAAATAACTTCTACTATCACCTATATGTGCAATCGTAAAAAATAAAGGAGTACAAATAATTGCTTCAAGGGTTGTCCCCATACCCTTGCACTCTTCATTTTGCTCTGAATGAACTAATAAGTTTGTATTTAATTGCGCTACAATAGTTTCAAGCCATGATTCGGCTTCTACCGGTGTTTCAAAATTACTAGTATTTTTCCACTCTGCTTCAAGGAAATTGATCGCCATCATACTTGCAACTTCACCCGCTAAATGGCCACCCATACCGTCAGCAACTACAGCTAATACGATTCCTGAATCGTTCGTAAATATCCCTACACTATCTTCATTATGCTCTCGAACTTTCCCCGTATCAGTTTGAAAAAAAGTTTGCATTGTTTCACCTCGTCTCCTCTTTACGCTCCTTTGCACGCAACTGTCCACAAGCTGCATCTATATCATGACCTTGTTCACGACGAATTGTAACATTAACTCCATTATTTTTAAGTACTTTTTCAAATGCAAAAATTTGTTCCTTAGGTGTTCTTACGTAATCTCTTTCAGGTACATAGTTAACTGGAATTAAATTAACATGACATTTAACTCCTTTAAGTAACTTAGAAAGTTCTTCAGCATGCTCAACTTGGTCATTTTCACCACCAAATAAACCATATTCAAACGTAACACGTCTACCTGTTTTTTCAACATAGTAACGAACAGCGTCCATTAAATCCGGTAATTTGTATGCACGATTAATTGGCATTAATTTAGAACGTAACTCACTGTTAGGAGCATGTAATGAAATCGCGAAATTAATTTGAAGTCCTTCATCAGCAAAGTTATAGATTTTTGGAATGATTCCACTTGTTGATACTGTAATATGTCTTGCACCAATGTTAAGACCTTTATCAGAATTAACAATTCTTAAGAAATCCATTAAACCATTATAGTTATCAAATGGTTCGCCTATACCCATAACTACAATTGAGCTAACTCTTTCTTCGACTTCATCAATAGCACGTTGTACTTCTAATACTTGTGCAACGATTTCACCTGCTTCAAGATTTCGTTTTAAACCGCCAAGAGTCGATGCACAAAAAGTACATCCAATTCGACAACCTACTTGTGTCGTTACACATACAGAATTGCCATAATTATGTCTCATTAAAACAGTTTCAATCGAATATCCATCATGTAATTCAAATAAAAATTTCATAGTACCATCTGAAGAGGTTTGTTTAACTAATGTTTTTAATGTCGTTATTGTAAAATTCTCTTCAAGTAACATACGTAGCTCTTTTGGAATATTTTGCATTTCTTCAAAGCTTTCAACTCGTTGTACGTATAGCCAATTATAAATTTGCTTTGCACGGAAAGCCTGCTGCCTTTGCGCCTTTAACCAATCCTCTATATCACTCACTTTTAACGAGTAAATTGAGGGTTTATGCGTTTTTTCTATTTTGACTGAATTTGTAGTATTTTCTAATTTCAACGTTACACCTTCTTCCTTAATCTTGCAATAAAAAATCCATCCGTTCCAAAATAATGTGGTAGTAGCTGTACATACCCTTTTTGAACCGATTTATTTTCATTTAATTTTTCCGGAACATGTTCAATTAATGAATGATCTAATTCATAATCGTGATGCTCATCTAAAAATGCTTCGACCACATCAATATTTTCTTCATGTCCAACTGTACAAGTACTATATACTAATGTTCCACCTGGCTTAACCAACTTTGAAGCTTCGTCTAAAATAGATTTCTGAACTCTTTGTAAATTCGTTACATCAGTAGGACTCTTTTTTAATAAAATATCTGGTTTACGACGAATAACCCCTAAACCAGAACACGGAGCATCTACTAATACTTTGTCAAATAATCTTCCTTCAAACTCTTCAGGTGCTTTTCTTGCATCTAGAGCTTTCGTTTCTATATTATCTAACCCTAAACGATTAGCTTGTTCTTTTATTAACTTTACTTTATGCTTGTGTAAATCCAATGAAGTGACTGACCCAGTACCGCCTAACAACTCGGCAATATGTGTTGATTTCCCTCCGGGTGCTGCACATGTGTCCAATATATCTTCACCCTTTTCAACTCCAAGTGCTTGTGCAACTAACATCGAGCTTTCATCTTGAATTGAAAGGAAACCTTCTTTAAATGCATTCGTATGAGCAACATTTCCTTTTTGGATTTCTATTGCAAATGGAGACAGTTTTCCTTCCTTAACCTGTACCCCTTCATCTTCAAGCATTTTAAGAACTTCTTCTCTAGTTGCTTTCATTGTATTGACTCTTGCAGTTTGAAACGGTGGAAGTATGTTCTCTTCACAAATTTTTCTCGTTTCTTTTTCTCCGAATTCTTTTACCCATTGTTCAATTAACCATTTTGGATGATTCGTTTCAATTGAAAGCTTTTCGATTGGGTCCTTTATTTCATCGATTGATCGTAAACCATTTCTTTGAATATTTCTTAAAACCCCATTTACTAAAGAAGCAATTCCTTTATGTCCTCGCTTTTTAGCAATATTAACAGCCTCATTTAAAACTGCGTGAGGAGGTATACGATCTAAAAAATGCAATTGATATAATGAAAGTTTTATTAAAATATAAACCCATTCTTCTAATTTCTTCTGATTTTTAATGAATGGTTCTAAATAAAAATCTAATAACTGATCCCTTTGGATTGTTCCATAGATTATTTCTGTTAATAGTCCCGAATCAGCCGAAGATAAATCATTCTTTTGAATATAGTTATTTACTAACAAATTACTATACGATTGATTTTTATAAACTGAAAGAAGAGCCTCCAAGGCAATCTCTCGTACATTTTTACTCATGTTATTCTCCTAACTTCATTCCACGTTCAATAAAAGAACCTGCACCATTTATATATTGCTTTGCTTCCATTCGCTTTTTACCAGCAGGCTGTAAATCAGTAATTTTAATAGCCGTATGATTACCTGTTGCTACTACTATGCCATCGTTTAAAACATCAATTATTTCACCTGGTGTAGAATTTTGATTCGTCTTTACTTTTTCACCCCACCAAACTTTTAAAACTTCTCCGTTTAATGTAGTATAAGCTACTGGCCAAGGGTGTAAACCTCTTACGTGATTATAAATCTCTTCACCAGTTTTTGACCAATTTATTTGTTCTTCCTCACGCTTAATATTTTTTGCAAAGCTAACTTTACTTTCATCTTGCTTCACTGCAGTCATTTCACCTTTTAATAATGGTGGGATTGTTTCTGAAAGTAAATTCGCACCAGCAATACTTAATTTATCGTGAAGCGTTCCAACATGATCTTTTTCTTCAATTGGAACAACAACTTTCGCTAACATATCACCTGCATCTAACTTTTCAACCATATACATAATTGTAACACCAGTTTCACTCTTGCCTTGTATGATCGAATAGTGAATTGGAGCCCCACCTCTTAATTCAGGTAACAATGAAGCATGTACATTTATACAACCAAATTTAGGAGCTTCAAGAATATCTGTAGGGAGAATTTGTCCAAAAGCTGCAGTTACAATTAAATCTGGCTTCAATGCTAATACTTTTTCTGTTTCTTCTGGAAGTCTAATTTTTTCAGGTTGTAAAACTGGGATATTATGTTTTAAAGCCTCTACTTTAACAGGAGGTGGAGTAAGCACTCTTTTTCGACCAACAGGGCGATCTGGCTGAGTTACTACACCGACTACATCATATCCTTCTTCGATTAACCTTCTTAAAACAGGAACAGAAAAATCTGGCGTCCCCATAAAAACAATCTTTGTCATTTTCTTGCCTACCCTTCTAATTCACTTTCTTCATAGTATTTCGAGACTTTAGAAGTGAATAAAACTCCATTTAAATGATCAATTTCATGTAAAAGTGCACGAGCTAAAAATCCACGAGCTTCTATAATAAAATATTTTCCACGTTTATTTTGTGCCTTGATTTTTGCATAGCTAGGTCTTGTTACATCACCATACAAGTTAGGGAAACTTAAACAACCTTCAACATCAGTTTGCTCACCTTTTGTTTCCATTACGATTGGATTAATTAAATCAATTCTTCCATTCTCATCTTCAACATCAACAACAGCTACTTGTTGCAGCATTCCAACTTGTGGAGCTGCTAAACCAACACCATCTGCTGCTAGCATTGTTTCATACATATTATTTAAAAGTTTTACTAAATTTTTATCAAATGTCGTCACTTTTTCACAAGGTGTTTCAAGAACTTCATTTGGATATTCTACTATTTTTAATAAAGCCAATTTCACAACTCCTATCTTGATTGTAGGTTAAAATTATTTTCTAAAAACGACCTTCTCTTATGCTTGCCTTAGTCTAACCAGTCGCCTCCACTTTTCGTTCTGTCTAGTTCCAGGCGTTAGCCCCTCGAGGTGTCGGGTCTGAGCAGTCGCCTCCACTTTTCGTTACATAAACATAGTAGGTTGAAAGTCGATTGTTAATTGTAGTTTGCCTTTGTCTGTTTCGTCTTGGTAGTATTGTTGGATTCGGTTTAGGACGTCATAGAGTGCAGGTTCAGATTTGTATTTTATCACACATTGATAACGAAAATGGTCTTTTATTTTTGCGATTGGTGATGCTACTGGTCCGAGTACGATTGATCCTTCTGATAAGTACTCTCTTAAATAGCCTGCGATTTGTTCGCTTACTTTTACTGTTTTTATTAAATCATTATGTGCTATTGATATTAATACTAAATAATAAAAAGGTGGATATCGAAATGAGCGTCTTATTTTCATTTCTTCTTCATAAAACGCTACATAGTCCTGTGTTTTAGCTAATTCAATACTATAATGCTCTGGTGAATATGTTTGTATAACTACTTCACCAGGTTTTTCATGACGACCAGCTCTTCCGCTTACTTGTGTCAATAAGCTAAATGTTCGCTCACTTGCTCTGAAATCAGGTAAATGAAGTGAACTATCTGCTGCTAAAACACCAACCAATGTAACATTTGGAAAATCAAGTCCTTTTGCAATCATCTGTGTACCTAGTAATATATCAGCCTCACCGTTACCAAATTGCTTAAGCATTTTTTCGTGGGCACCTTTACGACTAGTCGTATCATTATCCATTCTAATGACTCGTGCTTCTGGGTATGTTTTTGTTATAGCTTCCTCTACCTTTTGCGTTCCAGTCCCAAAAAATCGAATATGTTCACTTTGGCAAGATGGGCATTGTTTTGGCATATAGGTTTCATATCCACAATAATGACATTTTAGATGATGGTTATGTTTATGATAAGTTAAGGAAACCTCGCAATGGGGGCACTGAATTGTGTAACCACAATCCCTACACATTACAAACGAAGAATAGCCTCGACGGTTTAAAAATAAGATGATTTGTTCCTTCTTCTCTAATCGATCCATTATTTTTTCATGTAAAGCTGTAGAAAACATCGTACGATTACCGATTCTTAACTGCTCTCTCATATCGACTATTTCCACTTCAGGTAATGGGCCTTGATTAACCCTTTTAGACATTGTATTTAGCTCATAAACACCTTTACCAGCTCTAGCAAATGATTCTAGTGTAGGAGTCGCACTTCCTAAAACGATCGGACAATGATGATATTCTCCTCTCCAAATTGCAATATCTCTTGCATGATATCTTGGATGTTCATCTTGTTTATATGTTGTCTCATGTTCTTCATCAATGATGATCATGCCAATGTTCTCAAATGGTGCAAAAATTGCTGAGCGGGCACCCACTACTACCTTAACTTCTTTTCTCTGAATCTTTCTCCATTCATCATATTTCTCACCAATAGATAGACCGCTATGTAGAACTGCAACATCATTTCCAAATCTACTTTTAAAACGACCAACAATCTGTGGGGTAAGTGAAATTTCTGGTACTAATACGATTGCTTCTTTCCCAACAGACAGGACTTCTTGAATGGCTTGCAAATAAACTTCAGTCTTTCCACTACCTGTTACTCCATGTAAAAGATGTATCTTATTCTTTCTTTCATGAAATGAAGAAACGATTTGCTCAAATGCAATCTGTTGTTCTTCTATTAATGGTAAAGGCTTAGAACGTTCAATTTCCCTACCTACATACGGATCACGATAAACTTCAACTGTTTTAATTGAAATTACCTCGTTTTTCTCTAATGTCTTTATAGGTGAATCAGTAATACCAAGACATTCTTTTAACTCCTTGACACTTGTTTGACCATTCATACGTAAGTATTCAATAATGTCTTTTTGTTGTGGAGATTTGATGATAGGTAATTCTTCGTCTAATACCTTTAATAGTGACACTACACGTTCTGTTTTTTTATTTGCTTTATTTTTCACTTCATATTCAATTTCAAGCAATCCTTCTTTAATTGCTCGTTGAACTAATGAAATTTTACTAACTAGACTTTCTATTTCAGTCCATTCTCTTCTTTTTACGATCGAAAATAGATTTGCTAATTCAGGAACTAATTGATCTAAAGCTTCTTCAGATGTTACTTGAACATGTTTTTTATATACAGCTTTAATAGCAGTCGGAAGCATTGCTTGATATGCAGAAATGAAAAAACAAAGTGTTTTTTGAGATAGATAGGAACCTAAAAGAAGAAGTTCTTCTGTTAAAACTGGCATGACATCAAGAACTTCTTCAATTTCTTTAACCTTCTCTACATTCGTTGTTTCTTTAATAGACAATACGAATCCTTGAACTTTCCTTGGCCCAAATGGAACAATTACTCGCATTCCAGGTTGTATAGCATCCTGCCATCTAGCTGGTACTTTATAATCAAAAGGACGGTCTGTTTGTCTGACTGATACATCAACTAAAACTGATGCGTATGTCATCTTTCTACCTCATTTAATAAGTGATGAACTTCAAGTAGTATTTCTCTTGCTACTTCTTTTTTACTCATTTTAGGAAGTGGCTTAACTTCACCATTACGGTTAAAAATGGTGACAATATTCGTATCAGATCCAAAACCTGCCCCTGCTTTTGTTACATCATTAGCAACAATCATATCAGCATTTTTCTTTAAAAGTTTACTTTTTGCATACTCATCTACTTGATCAGTTTCTGCAGCAAACCCTATTAAAATTTGATGTGTTTTATGTTGACCTAAAGTTAGAAGAATATCTTTCGTACGTTTAAAAGCAATTGAAAGATCACCATCAGCTTTTTTCACTTTTTGATCATAAGTAATTGAGGGTGTATAATCAGCAACTGCTGCTGTTTTTATGACAACATCCGCTTCATTATAATAAGACCAAATCGCTTCAAACATTTCCTCAGCAGATTCGGTTTGAATAAATTTACACCCTTCAGGTGGAGTTAAATTAGTTGGTCCAGAAACGAGAATCACCTCTGCTCCTAAAGAAACTGCAACTTCTGCAATACTATAGCCCATCTTGCCCGTTGAATGATTTGAAACAAATCGGACCGGATCAATTTTTTCAACTGTTGGGCCAGCAGAAATAATAATTTTTTTACCTTTTAATAAACCAACTTCTCTTTGGAAATGTTCATTCACGAATTGAACGATTTCTTCCGGCTCTGCTAATCTACCTTTTCCAACATAGCCACATGCTAAATATCCTTCATTTGGCTCAATAAATCGATGACCAATCTCTTTCAATGTATTCATATTCTTTTGAACAATTGGATGGTTATACATATTTACATTCATAGCTGGTGCGATCCAAACTGGTTTTGTTGCAGCCAGTAATGTCGCCTGAATCATTTCATCTCCAAGACCATTTGCTAATTTTCCAATTGTATTAGCAGTTGCTGGAGCAACAATGATTAAGTCAGGCCAATCACCTAAATCGATATGTGCAATTTTTGAACTATCTTTTTCATCAAAAGTATCTATATAAACATCATTTCTTGATAAAGCTTGAAACGTTAAAGGTGTCACAAATTTTGTTGCGGATAAACTCATCATTACTTTAACGTCATATCCTGCTTGTACTAGTTTACTTGTAAGTGCTGCTGCTTTATAGACTGCAATTCCACCTGTAACACATAGGAGAATCTTTTTTTGTTCCACTCACCTTCACCCTTTCAAATTTTATTCTTTTATGTAATATGTCAAAAACTAGGTCTTTTGGACGTTCTATGTCTAAGATACCACAAATATGATTGAAATAAATGTTATAGGCTTTTCAAAAAAAAGCTCGCCAATGAGCTGATCGTCAAAGTCATAAGCTTAGTTGTACTTATCCTATTTTCTAAAGTCAGGACTTTTCGTCGATTAAACTACTCGGCCATTTTATCACAAAAATAAGACTGCCCCCATTTCTAATCACCACGAAACTTTTAGGAGAGGTGTTAAACACCACGTTGTCCTTTTTAGTCATATGGAAAATTAGCAAATGTTTTGGGACAGCCTCATCACACAGTTAAATATTAATCTTCTTTAACTTCTTCAAGTTTTCTATAAGATAATAAACCAGCATTAATTTCTTCTAATGCTTTTCCTACAAATTTATCAGATACTGGTTTTTCAACACGAGTATCTTTATTTACTTGCATTTCGCGAGCACGCTTTGAAGCAACTGTTACTAGCGTATATTTTGAGTCTAATTTTGTTAATAAACGGTCAATCGAAGGATATAACATAGTTTATTCGGCCTCCATCATTCTTTTATAATAATTTGCAACTCGTTCACGTTTTAAATGTTCACTTAAAATAATTGCTTTAATACGGTCACAAGCTAAATCAACTTGATCATTTTCAACTACATAATCGTAAGCATCCATCATTTCAATTTCTTCTTTTGCTGCATTCATACGATTCATAATCACATCTTCAGTTTCTGTACCTCTTGTTACAATTCTATTTTGTAATTCTCTCATACTCGGAGGGGCTAAGAAAATAAAAATTCCTTCTGGAAAGGCTTTTTTTACTTGTAAGGCACCTTGAACTTCAATTTCCAGGAAAATGTCTTTTCCTTCGCTTAAAGTTTTTTCAACATAGTCAATTGGCGTACCATAGTAATTACCTACAAACTCTGCCCACTCAAGAAACTTATCTTCATTTATTTTCTGTTTGAAATCTTCTTTTGATGTAAAGAAATAATCTACTCCATGTACTTCACCTTCACGAGGATTTCTTGTCGTCATCGAAATACTATATTGCAGATCTAAGTCCTTATTATCAAAAATAGCTTTACGCACCGTACCCTTACCTACTCCTGATGGACCAGAAAGTACGATTAATAAGCCTCTTTCATGCCTCATTTATGACCCTACCCTTCTAATTCTAGACAGTTTAATTTATTAAAGGTCAATCTATTGTCACTTCTTGTGTGTTTAGAGTCAATTAATAAAAAATTAATTATTCTTCTACTTCACATTGTTACCGGACCTTTGCAACTATAAACAAATCTTTTACATTATTCAATATTTTGAACTTGCTCTCTAATTTTTTCAAGATTATTTTTAATTTCAACTACTTGTTTAGAAATATCTAATGAGTTTGCTTTAGAACCAATTGTATTCACTTCTCGATTCATTTCTTGTACGATAAAATCTAATTTTCGCCCAATTGATTCTTTTATTTGTAAAGTTTCATTAAATAATTCTAAATGACTAGATAGTCGAACTAATTCTTCAGATATGTCACATCGATCGGCAAATAGCATAATTTCTGTTAATAATCTTTGCTCATCAACCGCTGTTAATTCAACTTCCGCTAATTTCGATTGAAGTTTTTCACGATATGATTTCAAAACAAGAGGAGAATGAACAGTAATCTGTTTTTTACATTCCTCAATTGCTGTTAGTCTTTCTATTAAATCTTTTTTAAGTTGTCCACCTTCTTTGCACTTAACATCAAAAAATTGCTGACATGCATTTTCAGTAGTCGTTAATAATAATTCTTCAAAATTATCATTGATTTGTTCTACTTCACTTACTGTAGTAACTTCAGGTAGCTTTAATAAATCGATTGGATTATAAAAAGATTTATTTTGATCTTCACCTGAAAGATGTTCAATCGCATTTTTATATTGTTGAATTAAGCCTTCATCTATTTGTAATGTACGTTGTAATAAGCCCTCAATTGTAACAAAAACCTCTACTCGACCTCGACTAGTATACTCAGCTACAATTTTCTTAATTGCATCTTCATATGCTAATAATTGCCTCGGCATTCGAACGATTGTCTCTAAGTATCGATGATTCACTGCTTTCATTTCAATATGTATTTTGTACTGTTCATTTGACAAAATGGCTTTACCATATCCTGTCATACTTACGACCATTGTTCCACTTCCAATACACTAATTTTCTCTCTAATTTATTTCCCAAATTTCATTCGATATGTAAAAGAGAAAAGGTAATAGAGCATACCTCTACTACCTTAAGGAATTATAACATATTTTAAATTGGTTATCCATTTTGTTCGTAAATTATTTTTTCTTAGTAAATAATGCCCCTGCAAGCATAAAAGTTGGAATTGATGATAGCCCTCCAATTAAGATCCAATCTCTAGGCACGATCGGAATCGTTTTGAAAATAGGTTGTAATGGTGGGTAGTAAATAACAACAAGCATTAATAGCATTGAAACGATAACAGCACCAATTAAATATAAATTTCCAAATACATTTCGATGGAAAATGGAACGTTCACTTCTACAATCAAATACATGAATTAATTGAGCTAAAACTAAAGTAGAGAATGCTACTGTTTGTGCGTATTCTAGTTGATTCGGATGTTGATTATATGAAATAATGAAGGCTAATAGTGTGACAAATCCTATTAAAAACCCTCTTGAAATAATTTTCCAACCTAATCCTCTGGCAAAAATACCTTCTGTTAATGAGCGAGGACTTCTTTTCATTACATCATCTTCAGCTGAATCAACACCTAATGCCATTGCAGGTAAACCATCAGTCACTAGATTTACCCATAGAATTTGTACTGGAACAAGAGGTAGTGGTAAAGCTAATAACATTGCAAACAACATAACCAAAATTTCACCAACATTTGAAGCTAATAAATAACGAATAAATTTACGAATATTACTATAAATATTGCGCCCTTCTTTAATTGCAGATTTGATTGTTGCAAAATTATCATCAAGTAATACTAATGATGAAGCTTCCTTTGCTACATCTGTACCAGTAATCCCCATTGAAATTCCAATATCAGCTGCTTTAATGGCTGGTGCATCATTTACGCCATCACCAGTCATTGCTACAATATGTCCATTCGCTTGAAGAGCTTTAACAATTTTTAATTTATGTTCAGGTGAAACGCGGGCAAATACAGCAGCATCTTCAACAAATTCCTGAATCTGCTCTACAGAAAGTGCATCTAATTCTTTTCCTTCTACTACTCTACCGTTATCTCTTAAGATTCCTAGTTTTCTAGCAATGCTAGAAGCTGTTAACTTATGATCACCAGTAATCATAACCGTCCTAATACCAGCTTCTTTACATTCTTGAACAGCTTGTGCAACTTCTGCTCTTGGTGGATCAATCATCCCTTGTAAACCAATAAAAGTTAAATTGCTTTCGAGATCCCTTTCATCAATGATCGAATTTGGATTTAATGGTTTAAAAGCAATCGCAATTGTACGAAGTGCATTATTTGCATAAGTTTCAATTGTACTTTCCACTGAGTTTTGTCTAAACGTATTTAATTGTTCTTCTCTTTCATGCCATAAAATTGTATTACATTTTGAAAGTAAGACGTCTGGTGCACCCTTTGTAATCACAAATTGCTCACCTGATCGATTTTTTACAACGACAGACATCATTTTCCGTGTACTATCAAAAGGAAGCTCATGTATTCTAGTAAAATTCGAATTTACATATTCACGGTCAATCCCAGCTTTATAACCTGCAACAACAATTGCACCTTCAGTAGGATCACCATCTAGTACGATTTCTTTTTTCTTTTGTATTAATTGTGCATCACTACAAATAGATCCGAATACAAGAGTTTGAAATAATTGTTTATTTAAAGTTGGATTAATTGTTCTCTCTTTATTCGTAAATTCTCCATCGATTGCATATCCGTTTCCAGAAACTTCATAACTAGATCCGCCCGACCAAATATTTGTAACAGTCATTTTATTTTCTGTCATAGTCCCTGTTTTATCTGAACAAATGACTGAAGCACACCCTAATGTTTCAACCGCTTGAAGCTTTCGAACGATTGCTTTCTTTTTAATCATCCGTTGCACACCAAGTGATAAAGCAACCGTTACAATTGCTGGCAACCCTTCTGGAATCGCAGCAACTGCAAGTGACACACCCGCTAAAAACATATGATATAATTCATTTCCTTGATAAACACCAATAAATACAACTAAAGCTGTTAAAAACAATGCTAAAATAATCAATATCTTCCCTAATTGTTCTAATCGTCTTTGTAAAGGTGTAACAATGGTTTCTGTATTTTGAAGTAAATTCGCAATTTGCCCCATTGCTGTTTTCATTCCTGTTGATACGACAACACCTTTACCATTTCCACGCGTAACGAGTGTTCCCATAAAGCCCATATTATCTTGATCACCAATACCAATATCATCGGCCTGAATTGATTCAAATCTTTTTTGAACCGGAACAGATTCACCTGTTAGCGCTGATTCTTCTATGTATAAACTTGATGCTTCGATTATGCGAATATCAGCACCAATCCGATCGCCACTTGAAAACTTAATAATATCCCCAACAACTAAATCTTTTGAAGGGAGCTTTACAAATTGCCCATCACGCAAAACATTTACTTGTGGAGCAGCCAATTCTTTCAAAGCTTCTAATGATCTCTCTGCCTTAGCTTCTTGAAAATAACCTAAAATCCCGTTAATTAATACAATTGCCATTATAGCAACTGCATCTACTACTTCCTTTAAAAAGATTGATATTATCGTTGCTCCTAGTAGTACAAATACCATAAAATCATTAAACTGATTCAAAAATAAAACGAGTTTGGAAGTTTTCTCTGATTCTCTTAATTCATTTGCCCCAAAAGTTGCTCGCCTTTTCTTTACCTCCTCATCAGTTAAACCGGAGGAAATATTTGTATTCGTTACTTGCACGACTTCTTCCGCTCTCATCCGATAAAAATTCATACCCGCGTTCACCCCTAATTAAACATTAGGTAAGTTGTCCCCCTTACCTCTCATACAAAGCATATTCAGACTCGTCCAAATAAATGATATAATGATGAAAATAAATCTAGCTTTTAACCAACTAGAACTGTGACAAGACCAATCAAGATATTGTATGATTGAGTTCCATGAGAAATTTCTTGATTGTTTATTTAATGAATATGAGCAAGTTTAAGAATTATGTTGATTAGAGAAATATATTGAGTGTAATTAGAAGTTAATTGGAACTTTAGGATCGTAATTAGAGGGAAAACTTAAAAATACGGTTACGGTTGTATGGTCTTTTAAAGTTTATTATTAAATTTAAAAGCTCAAGACCCCACAGGAACGAGGAAGCTCAAGAATTCCGCTCCATGGAAAGCGAGCACTCTAAAAGTGGAAATCAACGTTCTATTTTCCATTGATATTGGTTCACATTTAATAACCTCATCATTTTATTGATAATGATAAAAAGTTATAATTTTTTTAAAAATAGTGTTTTAAAGAGTAGGACGTGATACATATGTCTTTTGACGGACTTTTTACAGGAGCTATGACAAACGAAGTAGCTTCTAAACTAACAACTGGAAGAATATCAAAAATTGTACAACCAAGTAACTATGAAGTACTACTTACTGTAAGAGCAAATGGTGCCAATTATAAACTAATAATAAGCGCTCACCCTAGTTACGCAAGATTCCATTTTACAAATCAAAACTACGATACTCCATCTGAACCATCAATGTTTACAATGCTTTTAAGAAAACATTTAAATGGTGGGATCATTGAAAGCATTACACAGTTAGAACACGAACGAATCGTTAACATTAAAGTTCGTAGTAGAAATGAAATTGGTGATGAACAATACCGAACATTGATCATTGAATTAATGGGTAGACATAGTAATATCCTTTTAATTGATGAAGAAAGACAAATAATATTAGATAGTATAAAGCATGTACCAATGGCTGTTAATCGTCATCGAATAGTACAACCCGGTGCTACTTATATTTCTCCTCCTAATCAAGAAAAACATGATCCATTTCAGGTCACTTCCAAGGAGGAGTTTAATCAAATTATTACTCATAGTGATCAATCACCATCCGAAGCAATTGTTCAACATTTCTCCGGAATCTCTCCATTACTCGCAAATGAAATTGTCTTTAATGGAAAAGAAGATGTGTATAATTCATTTAAAACAATAATGAGTGAAATACAATTAAAAAAGTTTACTCCTACACTTTTCCGTTTTGAATCGAGAGAAATGTTTTATTTCATAACTTTATCTCATTTACAAGCCGAACAAACTGTTTTCGACAGCTTAAGTGAGCTGTTAGATGTTTATTACTTTGGTAAAGCTGAACGTGACCGTGTAAAACAACAAAGCGGAGATTTAGAAAAACTGTTACAAAATGAACTAACAAAAAATAAGAAAAAAATTAAAAAGTTACACAAAAGTCTTGAAGATACTGATAAAGCAGATAAAATTCAGTTACAAGGCGAATTACTTACTGCAAATATGTTTGCATTACAAAAAGGTATGAAAGAAATTGAAGTAATTAATTACTATGACGAAAATGGTGCAACAATGGTCATTCCTTTATCGCCATTAAAAACACCTTCTGAAAATGCACAAGCTTATTTCACCAAATATACTAAGCTTAAAAATTCAGTCGCACATATTAAAGAACAAATTAAATTAACGAAAGAAGAAAATGATTATTTAGAAACAGTTATACAGCAAATCGAGTCTGCTTCACCACGTGATTTAGAAGAAATTAGAGAAGAGCTTGTGGAGACGGGTTATATAAGAAAGAAAAAATCGAAAAAAGCCCAAAAGTCTAATAAACAAAAAGTTACATTAGATGAATATATCTCTACTACTGGTGAACAATTATTAGTCGGTAAAAATAATAAACAAAATGATTATTTAACAAATAAACTTGCGAGTAGAGACGAGCTTTGGTTTCATACAAAAGATATCCCGGGTTCCCATGTTGTCATTCGTGCTAAGGATCCTAGTGAAACTGCGATAAAAGAAGCAGCTATTATCGCTGCATATTTTAGTAAAGCACGTCAATCAAGCTCGGTCCCTGTTGATTACACAGAAATTCGCCATGTAAAAAAACCAAATGGTTCCAAACCAGGTTTTGTTATATACGAACAAAACAATACAGTTTATGTAACACCTGATGAAGAACTTGTTTTAAAATTGAAGAAATAAAAAAATGGTGCCTATAAAGGGCACCATTTTTACTTATATACCTTAGAATATGGAAAATACAAGCATAGTTCTATTAAGTTAAATATAGCTCCTTTAATTCTACTAAGCTAAAACTATTTTACTTTTTCATTTTTACTACTTAGAAATGATCCTGAAAATAGTACAAGTCCTACGCAAAATCCAACAATTAAATTCGAGAAAATCTCATCTTCTCTTATATATTTAATGATTAAATAAGCAGCAAAAAATAGCATCGTAATGACGCCAAAATACTTTAATACATCCCTTATTTTAACCAATTATACTCAACCTCCCCTATTAATAGAAAAAGTTTTCAAAAAGTTTGCCTTTAACACTATTCGAGAATATACAATATTAGTCCTGTATTTAAACATAATAAAAAAGATAAGCTAAAATTTAGCTTATCTCTTATCTTTCATTTTGCAAGTAGCTTAACGCCTGTTTTGTCTTCTCAATATATTCTATGTCATTATTTGAACACATAAATTTGACATTTGTTTGACCAGTTTCATTTAATTGGCCATTTTCTCCAAGAAGTTGGATTAATCTTTTTACAGTACCATTACTTCCATCAACAATTTGTACACCTTCAGGTAAAATCTTTTTTAAGATGTTTTTATAAAATGGATAATGAGTACAACCTAAAACAATTGTTCCATATTGCTCAATATTAAATAATGAAAGTTTACTTTTAAAATAATCGATCATAAAATCTTCATCAAAATTTAATTCCTCACAATAATGAACAAGCTCTGGTAAAGGCAATGAATCGACAATACTTAGATCGTCCACCCTCGATATAAGTTCATTATACTTTGTTTGCTTTAATGTAAGTGGAGTCGCAAAAACTAATACTCTCTTTCCAGTTGTTCTGTTCATTTCAACTGCTGGTTTTACAGCCGGTTCCATACCGATAATCGGAAAATCATACAATTCTCTCAATTCATTTACAGCAATACTAGTCGCCGTATTACATGCAATTACAAGAGCTTTTACATCTTCTTTAATAATCATTTCAACAGACTTTTTTACAAATGCACTTACTTCTTCCTTCGACTTTGTACCATAAGGAACGTGAAGAGTATCAGCAAAATATAAAAAATCTTCATTTGGTATTTTTTTCAGTGCCTCATTTAAGACAGTTAACCCACCAATTCCTGAGTCAAAAAAAGCTATTCTCATTTCAATTCACCTAATAATTATAATTTAATGAAGTCATTTGTGAAAGTGTCTACAAATTCAACAGAGACAAACTTTTACAAATATATAATACTAAATTAACCTAATTATGGATGAATGTAAACTTTTCAGAAAATAGTTAACTCTGCGGTCGATTATTTTAAAAATGAAATGAAAAGCTTCTCATTTCGTGTTTCCTACTTATGGTACGATTTACTTCACTTTGTTGCCTGTAGTCCTCTTTTCACCTAATCCTAAAATAATGATTTTATATTGTTGAATTAGAAACAATATTTTATATAATATTGTTAATGGACCAACGGGTGGGAGGATTGACCATGAACAAAGAAGAACAGCTTATAATGGGCTTCAGGGACGTATTTAACAAAATGGTTTGGCTTAATAAGTTTAAGATGGAAGAGGCTCTTAAGGGGTATCAATCTTCTGAAGTACATTGTATCGAATACATTGGAAAAAATGTAGATTCCAACGTGACCAAACTCGCTGATTCTTTATATATGACAAGAGGTGCCATTACTAAAATAACGAAGAAGCTAATAAATAAAGGACTGATTGAAAGCTATCAGAAACCGGATAATAAGAAAGAAATTTATTTTAGACTTACTGAACAAGGAAAAGTAATAGACAATATCCATGAAGAGCTACATAAAAAGTTCCGAGAGCGCGATCAAGCAGTATTTGATCAAATAACCGAAGAACAATTCGACAGTATGCTTAACTTCGTGAACAATTATTGTAATCATTTAGATGCAGAAATAAAGAAACAAGGTATCGATATAGATCGTAAACCGGAATAAATTTGAATAATAAAGATTCACTTGCAGCCAAAGCCCTATCAGAGGATTGGCTGCTTTTTTTATCCTCAATTATTATTGACAAGGAAACAAAATAACCGTACGATAAATATGTTTCCAAGGAATCAAAACCATCGTTTTTGAGAGGAGAATTTTATGTTCAAATTTAGATCACAAAAAGAACAGAAACTGGAACAAACCATAGATAAAAAGGCTTTTCTCTTCGGTCTTATGTCCGTCTTTCTTTGCGGAATAGACTTCAGTATCATCACACCGGTCGTACCATACTTAGTACAGCCTTATATAAGTAATCTCGGAGATCAAGCCATAGTTGTAACGCTCTTGACTTCTGTCTATGCAATATGCGTTTTTTTTGCAGCACCCGGACTTGGAGCATTAAGCGACAGATATGGACGCCGCCCAATACTTTTAGTATCCCTTTTAGGTTCCGCTATCGGCTACTTAGTTTTTGGCATAGGAGGAGCTCTATGGGTTCTTTTTGCTGGACGTATTATAGAAGGGATTACTGGCGGGAGCATAAGCACAATCTTCGCATATTTTGCAGACATCACCACTAGTGACCAACGAACCAAATACTTCGGGTGGGTAAGTGCCGTTGCAGGTGTAGGCGCAGCTATTGGACCTACTCTAGGTGGATTACTTGCTAATTTTGGATATTCAGTACCCATGTATTTTGGTGCAATCACAACTTTACTAAATTTAGTTTTTGGATTCTTATATATGCCAGAAAGCCTTGATATGAATAACAGACTGGAAAAGATTACTTTTGTAAGGCTGAATCCATTCACCCAGCTAGTAAACATACTTTCTATAAAAAACTTAAAATGGCTACTCATCTCAGCGCTCCTACTTTGGATACCAAATGGATCATTACAGGCAGTTTTTTCACAATTTACAATCGATACGTTCAAATGGGAGCCTGCACTTATTGGGCTAATGTTCTCAATTATGGGCGTCCAAGACATCATTTCACAAGGTTTCATCATGCCAAAGCTGTTAATTAAATTTAGTGATTCACAAATAGCAACTCTTGGTATGGTTTCTGAAATTATGGGCTACAGTCTTATTGCTGCATCGGCTTTGTTCACATACTACCCTCTACTTATTGTTGGAATGTTTATATTTGGATTTGGCGATTCAATCTTCGGACCTTCATTTAATGGGATGGTCTCCAAGACTGTTGATCCTAGTGAACAAGGCAGAATTCAAGGAGGTAGCCAATCTATACAGGCTTTATCAAGAATAATTGGGCCGATTATAGGAGGTCAAATCTACGTATCACTTGGTCATGCCGCACCCGCTTTTATGGGTATAATCCTTATAGCAGTAGCAGCAACAGTATTGAATAAGGATAGGCTTATAAATGGATAAAGAGTGTACTCTTTAGAATACGGCGGTCTTAGGAGTACTGCCGTTTTCTATTTCTAATGATTTGGAATAGCAAAAATATCTTAATCAATCAAAAATATACTTCAATCCGACAAAATTTATTTTATAATGAAGTACATGGTTCATAGATCCAAAACAAGGTGGTTAGTTAAATGAAAGAAGAATTACTTAAAATTTTTGATGAATCTGGTATTCATATAGGAGAAGCCTCTCGAAGTGAAGTACATAAAAAGGGATTATGGCACGAAACATTTCATTGCTGGTTACTTAGTGTAGTAGAAGACAAAGCTACAATCTATTTTCAAATCCGTAGTCATCTAAAAAAGGATTATCCGAATTTATTTGATATTACTGCTGCTGGTCATTTACAATCTACTGAAGCAGTTCAAGATGGATTAAGAGAAGTAAAAGAAGAACTTGGCATAGAAGTAAAAATGGAAGATGTCATCCCTCTAGGCATCATTAAAAATTCGATCATTTTAGAAACGATTAAAGATCATGAATTGAGCCATGTTTTTTTACTTAAAAGCAATAAACCTTTTACCGATTTCAACTTACAAAAAGAAGAAGTTTCAGGCATAGTGAAAGCTGATTTCAATCAATTTTATCAATTCGCACATGGTTTAAGAGACACAGTAGAAGTTGATGGTTTTCAAATTACTGAAACAGATGAAAAAATTCCAATCCAAAAATCAGTAGATAAAAATCAGTTTGTATCTCACGAAAGTAATTATCTTTTAGATGTTGTTGAATTAATAAAAAATAACATACATAATGAATTCTAATTTTAAGAGCCCTTAATTTGTAAAGGGCTCTATTTATTTTGAAATTTTATTTTTTCACTAACGGTTTACTGTCCATAATTCAAGTTAAAAAAATAAAAAACCCTAAATGATTAGGGTTCAGAGTGTTGAAATATAAAATCGTCAATAGGTAAAACGGACATTAAATGAACATTTAATAATGATAAAATTAGCATTTTTTGAATGATCTTTTAATGGTTTTAAATGTTAA
>NZ_NTZO01000407.1 GCF_002559405.1 Bacillus sp. AFS001701
CCTGCTGGGCCTGTCGCTCCATCTGCTCCTGTTGCTCCTGCAGATCCCGTTGCGCCTCTTTTCCCTCTTTTTCCTCTCTCTCCTTCTTCTCCTTCTTTACCTCTTTGTCCTCTTGGCCCCATTGGCCCCGTTGGTCCTGTAGGTACTATATATCTAGACATTAAAAATTGCACCCCTATGTGTTAATTAATATACATACCAATATATGAAAGATATTAGCATCAGATTGTGTTTGTCCCCAAACTTAATAATTGTAATTTTAAATTGTCGATATTCAGAGAAAAGGCTATGGTGTATCAATAAAACAAGCCAATTTCTTATTAAACTAAACTGCCATTTACTTCAATAAAAAAACGAGCTGCAAGCAACTCGTGATCTTCAACAAAAGCATGCGTTAGCCAACCATGAACCCTCAGATTCACAACAGTGAATGGAAGTTTTTATTGTACTCCCATGGTAGTTGAAGAAGCAAGTTTATCATTACCTAAGAAAAAATTAAGTTATTTATAATATAAACAATTAATATCAAGCTAAAATACTTTATGCAATCGTCTATGCAGCCACGGGTTCCTATTATGAAGGTGGACTTCTTAAGGGAGGTCGCGGTGTAATAATAAGTGTGGATGGAGGAAAAGCATGGACCAATTTATCTGAGGGACTCGAGAATAGAAATACTACAGCAATTGAACTTTCTCCAGACGAAGAATAGTTGTCTGTCGGCACGCAGGGTGGCAGTGTTCACAGAATAAAATTGTCTAATAAACGTTAAAAATAATAACGTTTGAAAAAACTCCCCTTTCGCTTAATGGAAGGGGAGTTTTTTCATATGAACTTTTATAAATTAATCAAAGTATTTTCAGTTCCTCCTACATAAAGACTTGTCAAATTCACATATGCAACCAACAAGTCAATAAAATTTCTAGCTGCAGATCCAATATACTTTTCTTTATGATGTACAATAGCAATTTCCTTAGAAATTGCAGGATTCACTATTTTAATTACTTTAAAGGTTTCAGCATTCTCCGAAGCGAGAAGAGTATTGGGAAGTATGGTAGCTCCAATACCTGCTTTTACTATACTCAAAATGGAATTAACATCAGTTAATTCTATGATTGGCTTGAAGACAAATCCCATAGATGTAGCGGCATCATCAAATAATTTTCGGCAATTGTGGTTTTTGGGACGTAGGACAAGTTGAATGTCCTTAATCTCTTCTAAATCAACTTTTTCTCTTTCAGCTAAATGATGGTCAAAAGGAACAGCTAAATAAAATTCTTCTGTATATAAAGGGATATTTGTT
>NZ_NTZO01000408.1 GCF_002559405.1 Bacillus sp. AFS001701
CACTTTTCTATTTCACATTAAATTCAGGTTTTCTTTTTTCCAGGAATGCTTGGACGCCTTCTTTATGATCGGTTGTTTTTCTCATTAGTCCTTGGCCGACTTTTTCTGATGAAAGTACGTTTGTTAGCTTTTCTAGATTATTTTCAATATAAATTTTCTTTGTTTGAACCATGGCACCTATTGGTTTTTGTAGGATTTTATTTACGCGTTGTTTGATTTCTTGTTCGAAATCTCCTGAAATGACTTCATCAATTAGACCAATTTGAAGAGCCTCAGCAGCATTTAGCCTTTTTCCTTCCCAGATTAGTTGTTTTGCTTTTGATTCTCCAATTCTTTTTTCAAGGAAATAATGTGCTCCACCATCAGGTATAAGTCCGATTGCAATGAAATTCATCGCCAAAACACCTGATTCATGCGCAAGCACATAGTCACTTGCTAACGCTAGGCTTAAGCCAACTCCAGCTGCTGGGCCATGAATTGCACTAATCACAATTTTTGGTAACTTATACAATTTAGTGGTAAGCTCTATAAGTAAATCCATCCCAGGTCCATAAGCTGCTTCATCTGAATTACTTAACATTGATTTTAAATCTCCACCTGATGAAAAACCTTTGCCATTTCCAGAAAGTACAACTACGTCTACTTCAGAAGTAGCGATTTCATCTAATGCGTCAATAAACTGTTTAAATGTTTCTAAATTCATTGCATTTAAAACTTCAGGTCGATTAAAAACAATTGTAGCAACACGCCCCTCTTTGCTTAATAAAATATGTTTTGCAGTTTTAGAAATTGTCATAAGTTATCTGGAGTAAAGGATATATAATCCCTACTACAGTTCCCCCCATTCGTTTCATATATTTTTTAACTTTTAATTCGTAATTCTCTACACTCAATTTAATTAATACTAAACAAATAAAATCACTTACCATTTCTCTTGGATGTTATCATAAAAATGAATGAATACCCATTCATTTTCCTTGTACAAATAATCTTCCAGATTGTATTATAAGGAGACATTTTTTTAAAACGATTACAAGTTTATCATTATTTAATTACAGCTGACTTTAATCTTGCAGCTTGTGCATTAAGTTTTTCAACAGCTTCATTATATTCTTCTTCTAGTTCGTTAATGATATCTGCAACTGAGTTAATTTTTGTAATAGCACCTACACCATGTCCAGCAGACCAGATTTCTTTCCAGGCCTTTGCGTTCGTTTCATTTTTCATACCGTCAAATTCTACTTTTTCTTTCTTCTTTAGTTGTTCTGGATCAAGACCAGCTTTTACGATACTTGGAATAAGCATATTCGCTTTAACACCAGAGAACGCATCTGTAAGAATAATGTCTTCTTGAGTAGAATCGACTAGCATTTGCTTGTATTCATTGTCTGCCAAGCTTTCTTTGGCAACAATGAAACGTGTTCCCATGTAGGCTAGGTCTGCTCCTGCAGCTTTTGCAGCTAAAATGCTTTTTCCAGTTGAGATTCCACCTGCAAGAACGATGATGCCATCCCAGAAAGTACGCACGCTATCTACAAAAGCAAATCCATTCAGATTTCCTGCATGTCCACCAGCACCTGATGCAACCAAAATTAATCCATCAACACCAGCTTCAGCAGCTTTTTTAGCAAACTTTACATCACTTACGTCAGAAAAAACAAGACCACCATAGCTATGCACAATATCAACAACAACCTTCGGACTACCTAATGAAGTAATAACAAGCTCTGGTTTGTGCTTTTTCAATAGTTCGATCTCTTCTTGTAATCTACTGTATGAACTATGAACAACCACATTCATTGCCCATGGTGCAACTTTACGCTCTGGCTCATTTGCGCGCGCCAAAGCAAGATTATCATTTAGTTGTCCCATCCATTGATCAAGAACCTCAATTGGACGTGCATTCGGTGCTGGGAATGATCCAATTACTCCATTTAAACAAGCTGATTCTACTAACTCAGGTCCAGACACTAAAAACATTGGAGCAGCAATAGCAGGTAGTTTCAACTGGCTCCACCATTTCTCAGAAATTTGTTTAGTCATATAACTCCACTCTCTTTCTTCGGAATATTCCGACTTTATTATATGAAGGTATTACAGACCTATATATCATTCCATGATCTATAATCTTTGTTCTGATATATTGGTTTCTGCCTTACCTAACACTCTAGATTATTCACGCTATTCCCACTAGAACAAAGTTTTTAGAATTGAGTCTGCGAAAATCAACTTTTTGTTTTCTGCCGTACCCCAATTTCGAAAAGTATTTCCTTAAACTGCTGAAACTC
>NZ_NTZO01000409.1 GCF_002559405.1 Bacillus sp. AFS001701
AACAACGTCCAAATATTTTCCGTAGCTTTCTAAATCTTTACCATATGATAGAATTGTATTTTTAGATAAACCTTTTTCAACTTGGATAAAATGAATAAAATCCTCCGTTGCAAAATCAAATTCTTTTTTAAAAGGTGTTTTATCAGTCGTTGTCACATTTCATTACTCCCCGTTTTGATAAAACCGTACCAATTGGTTAAAAGCACCATCCTTTTTATGAATGTCCACCTTTAACATAGAGCCTTCTGGTCGGTCATATCGATGCATATTTTCATATTCAGAATGAATCCATTGAATAGCAAAATAAAATAAAATTGTACATGTAATGAATAAAATTGTAACTTTTATTACATTAAAAACAATGCTTGCTCTTTTTTTCATATGACCACCACCTTTTGCTAGAAGTAAAGACATCATTACTACATACTATGCAAAAATAGGACAAATCATACTTCAAAAAATCAACATTAATCATTCAGTGTCATTTTTTAGAACATGAAAAAGAGCAGACTCTTTTTATTGAACTGCTCCGTCTTTTTTGAATCAAAAATAAAATGATTTTAATTAAATTAAAATCATTCTACTACTCTTCGTTTTGATCATGGCAACGATGGCATATACCATGAAATGATAATCGATGATCTTTAATTTTAAAATTCCAACGTTCTTCAACTGTCTTTTCAACTTCACTTAATAGATTTTCATGAATTTCATCTACTGCTCCGCAAACCGTGCAAATTAAATGATGGTGAAAATGTTGTGCACCTTCATGTCTTAAGTCGTATCTTGAAACGCCATCACCAAAATTTATTTTATCAACAATTGTTAACTCAGTTAGTAATTCTAACGTACGATAAACAGTAGCAAGTCCAATTTCTGGCGATTTTTCTTTCACAAGGAGGTAAACATCTTCTGCACTTAGGTGATCTTCTTCGTTTTCTAATAAAACACGAACAGTGGATTCCCGTTGTGGTGTTAATTTGTATCCTGCTAAATGTAGTTGTTTCTTTATTCGTTCAACTCGTTCTTCCATTCTTTTCACTCCCTCGCCACTTGATAATAATTATAACAAAGAAAGAGAAAGTGTCAAAAATTATTTGTTAATTTTTTGAAACAATTATTTCTGAAATGGCTTTTAAAAAATAAGTTGAACCATATGCCTCAATAATACTTGCAATACTTAAGCAAACAGCAATAACTCCAAAGACAATAGAATACGAGACTAACTGTTTCATAATTGGTTCATTATCATTTTTAATAAATTGTTTTCGAATCATTCGAATGGATAACTGAACTGCTAAAACTGTTAATAGTATATATAATGGTAAAACGATAACATTTTGTGGAAAAACAGAAGAAAATGCTAATAAAATACCGTGCCAACCTAATTGATTGACTAAAAATCCAACTGTAAATCCAACTACCAATCCTTTCATAAATAATAAAATAAGAATGATTGGTAATCCGATGATTGAGATCCCTAAAACCCAAATCAATGCTAAAAACTTCAAATGAGAAGAATAGCTAGAAAGAAACACTTCATTCCCGCTAATATAATCACCATTATTAACTTGTCCAAAAAAATGTGTAATAAAGGATAGAATATCCTGCTTTTGACTCACATTCATACTATTTACGATGACTGCTCCAAATACTACACCAAAAAGTAAGATCACACTAACAAAAATATAGAGTGACAAATAATCTTTAACATGTTTTTTCATCGTTGATTTGACTGAGCTTCTTGTCATGATATCATCTCCTGGACTATATTCTCTCTTCATTTTATGAATGGACAAGTAATTTATTCTATTAATTTATAAAAGTTGGAAAATTAATAATAAAGAAAAATGACTCTTGTACCTATTTTATGGAGAGGAGTGATGATTTCAGTTCCATGATGCTCGGTTTTCGTACGTGATCATCTGATTGCGAAATGGAATTATATCTTTTGAAAAAAATATAAAAAAGCTGTTAAAGTCAGGCAACGACTAAAACAGCTTTGTTTTAATTTAATAATTCAATTTGTTTTTTTATGAAATGACCAATCGATTTTGCATTTTCTTCATTATTTCCATAAATAGTTGAATGTGTATGGCCTTCTAATGTTTGACGGTTACCTTGATTCGTTGTTTCACAATATTCATTATGATATTTTTCAACTTTATGTAGTAATTCCTTTTTTTTCTTCAGATTAAGCTGTAAACCACTTTGATTGGAAGCTGTTAATACTAGTAAAGGAATATTCATTTTAATTTTCAATGCGTCCTTTATACGTAAGTTACTATAATTTAGGTTTTTCCACTCACTAACAACAGTCTTCCAATGCTTATAGCTCTTAATTGCGCTAATCATTTCGAACTGATTATCTGGGGTAGTTTTCATTAATTTATTAATTAGCTTATTTGGAATTGCCTTAGTAAGTTTAAATTGGTTGGCATTCTTCATCATTAACGCAAACTGATATAATAACTTATCATATAATTTCTGCTCATGCTCCTCTAAAGTCGGATGTGTTGGATCGAGTAAAATCATTGATTGGATAGCACTTGGAAATAGGCGAGACAATTGGAATACAATATATGCCCCTAGAGAATGTCCGACAGCAATTAATGGACTTTTAATATTTAATGCTAATAAAATATCATAGCATTCAAAAGCTTGTTGCTCTGTTGATCGTTCTGTTGTCCATATTCCACTTTTTCCATAACCTAAGCGATCGTATGTTATAACTTTGGCATATTTACTCAACTCTTCTTGTAAATACTTCCATTGATGAAGAGTATGCATCATTCCACATTCTAAAAGAACTGTGACTTTGCCATCCCCTTTTACTCGAACGTGATATGTGCCAAGCTCACCATTAACAAACAATATTCTCACCTTCATCGTATTTGATTAGTTGTCTTATTGTATTCATTTTTCCTGTTTTCTATTTTATCTTTCATTCTTTAATTTTTGCTTAATAAAAATGTTTTTTTCGAGATAAGCATTAAAAACGTTAAAAAAAGACGTTAAAAAAATTAACGTCTTTAGTCTTAAGG
>NZ_NTZO01000410.1 GCF_002559405.1 Bacillus sp. AFS001701
GCTTATATTGAAAAAACTAAGAAACTACCAATTTATTTAAATGAAAAAACAATTGATTATTGCGCACGACGTGCAGATTATCCTTTATATAGGCAACTCTTTTGGGGGAGACGAAAGCCGTTTCATGCTAAGGCTATGCCTGAAACGTTTACATCCAGAAATGCGACATGGAAAGTAATCGATACTCCTGGTCATGCTTTTGATCATAAAGCTTTATTAAATCAGGAAACAGGTCAATTATTTACGGGAGATTTATTTGTAAGTGACCGGACAAAAGTCGTATTAGCAGAAGAAAGTATCCCTTCAATTATTCACTCATTAGAGAGAGTATTAACTTATGATTTTCAAGATGTATTTTGCAACCATGTAGGGTTTGTAGAAGATGGTCGCGCAGCGCTTGAACGAAAACGAGATTATTTATTATCTATTAAACATAATGTATTAACTTTACAAAAAGAAGGGAATTCAGCTGAAGTTATCCGTAATAAGCTATTTCCAAAAAAATACCCAATTATAAAATTTTCAGGTGGAGAATGGGATTCACTACACATTGTAACATCGATAATAAATGAAAATAATGTACGTAAACCTGATTTATTTTAAAAGACATTGAGGGCTTATTGGATAGATCCTTTTAATTTATGTTGAATAAGGTATTAGTCATTTTTAATAATGAATATGGCTAAAATACCCCCGACAAATGTGATTAATCCAGCAAATATACCAGCATAAAACGATTATCCCAATGAATAGATGACTTAAAATAGGCTGTCGAGTGTTTCTCGACAGCCTGAGGATGTCTCTTAGGTACATCTTATTTACCTTTATGAAGCAGGTTCAACTTTTGTTGCAATATAGCCTGAGCCATCCCATTGGAGATACACACGATATTTTTGCGAGCCTTTTGTTTTTGCTGCTACAGTCCCGACTGAGCGGCCTTGGTTGCTTTTGTCGCTCCCTAAAAACCATACAGTTAATTTATAAGTTTTATATAAGTCCATTTTGAACTACGCAAGTGTTAGTTAAAGATTATAAGTTGCCAATGGTAGATTAGTTGAATAAGGAATATTACAATAAATATTGAGAGGCTAATTTTCATTTGAAATTTTGGAGGAAAGTGAATTGATAGAAAAAGGAATTTTTTTATCTTTTATAACTATTTATATATTGTTCGTTGTCTTAAAGGACTTCAATATTTTACAAAATGAATTTAAACTAAATCCAATAAAAATTGTAGTTAGAATAAGTCTCCTACTCCTTGCAGAGACTACTTTTGATTATTTTTATTAGTTTAAAAAGGAGAGAATTTTATGAAATCAACAAAATCTGTTGAACCATTATTTACCTCATTTGAAATTGGAGAATTGAAGCTTGAAAATCGATTTGTTATGGCACCAATGACCCGCAAGTTTTCACCGAATGGGATTCCAGGTTCCAATGTTGCTGAATATTATCGAAGACGAGCTGAGAACGGAGTTGGTTTGATTATCACTGAAGGTACTCTAATTGAGCATCCTGCAGCTGGAGCAGAACCTGATGTTCCACATTTTTATGGTGAAGAAGCTCTAAACGGATGGGCACAAGTTGTTAAGGAAGTACATGAGGCTGGAGGGAAAATTGCTCCACAGATTTGGCACACTGGTATGGCGCGCGAAAAGAAAAATTTTCCTGATTCAGATGTCAATCCAATCGGTCCATCAGGTATCAGTTTAACTGGTGAAAAGGTATCTGAACCGTTAAGCGTCGAAGAGATTCAAGAACTCATTCAAGCTTACGCAAATGCTGCCTCTAATGCTAAGAAACTTGGGTTTGATGCAGTGGAAATACATGGCGCTCATGGATACCTTATAGACCAGTTCTTCTGGGACGTAACCAATAAGCGTACAGATGAATATGGTGGTGATCTAGTTAGTCGCACACGTTTTGCTGTAGACGTAATCAAAGCCGTGCGTCAAGCTGTCGGTCCTAACTTCACTATTATTTTCCGATTTTCTCAATGGAAAGCTGCCGACTATAATTTCAAACTAGCAAAGACTCCCGATGAATTGAAAATTTTCCTTGAACCGCTGTCTGAGGCTGGTGTAGATATTTTCCATGCTTCAACACGACGATTCTGGAAGCCAGAGTTCGAGGAATCAGACCTTAACCTGGCTGGCTGGGCTCGTAAAATTACTGGTAAACCAGCAATTACAGTCGGATCAGTTGGTTTGGATTCAGAGGTCAGGAGCTTATTCACGGAAGGTAAGGGTGGACAACCGGCAGATATCGATAATCTGATCGACCGTCTTGAGCGAGAAGAGTTTGATCTTGTGGCCGTTGGACGAGCACTACTAAGCGATCCGGCTTGGGTAACAAAAATTCGTGAAGGTAACACCGAAGAACTGTGTTCATTTACGAAGGAAGCTTTAAATATTTTGAAATAAATACAAGGAGTTACTATTTTCTTTGATAAAAAACAGGCAGCTTGCTAAAAATGATAAGCCGCCTTTTTTTGAAAATTTTATATACTCTTATGGTTCTTCAGTTAATACAAACAGGGAAAATAGAGGATGGATATGAAACCTCAATATCAATCAGTCAGTCACTATTTAAACCAAATCAAAATGCAATTAAAAAACAAATAAACCCTTTTCTTGAATCAAATGAAACGTATAACGATCAAAGAGCAATCTATAAAAGTACTGCCCGCTTGCTGCTTAATACTGTTATGAAGTGCCATCTAGGTTGTGTTCGAAATCTATCTTTAAAAGGAAGTTTCGGCGATGTATGTCACAATGCAGATGAGTATGTATGCTGGAGAAAGTTCATTGAGGGGCTTAATGGATATAACAATGTACAAAATGGATTTACTACTAAAAATCGATTCACTACAACACCAAAATCTTATTATTCACCGCTTTATGATTATGCTTTATGTTCATTTATGAATCAATTTGAAAAGGCCATAAGGAGACAAATAGAAGAGATAGGGGATAGTCTTGTTCTTTAAGTAGAGCCCATTTGATCCACTTAAGCCATTACAAGAAGTGTATATTAATTTAAATAATTTTGCTAGCAATCGCCAACTAACTTATATTCGCTGCAAAGAGAAGCTTCATTTACAAAAAATAATAATTTTCCGTTAACATCCAATTCTCTTGGCAGTATTAAAGTAAAATTTATAATAACTAATCGAGAAGAAATAGAATAAAGAAAAAAGAAAAAGGCTTGAAAAAATCTTAGTCAGATCAAACCTTTTCCTTTTATAAAAGCATTTATTCAATTATATTCTAGT
>NZ_NTZO01000411.1 GCF_002559405.1 Bacillus sp. AFS001701
CTTTAGTCTTAAGGTTTTTAAATTGTTTCTTTTTTTCCTTCGTAAGCTTCTTTTACTTCTTCGTAAAATTGAGCTTGAGTTGCAGAAAAATATGGTGCTACATAAAACAAAGCTAGCCCAAAAGTAATGATGATTAATAGACCCCAACCGATGAATGAAAGCCATAATAAAAATAATTTCCATTTATACCCATCCATCATTCTTCTACTTAGTGTAATTGCATCTAATGCACCCATTTCTGGATGATCTTTTAAAATATATCCAACTTGTGAATAAGCAATTGATTTTATAATACCAGGAACGATTAATAAAAGAGTCCATAATAATGTAAATAAAGTTACTAAGAATCCAACTATTATTCCTCTTATAAATTGATGCCCACTTTTAAAATAGAAAAATAAGTCCGATATGCTTTTTTCCTCATCACGAATCAACTTAATAAAGTAAACAAGTAAACCATAGCCTAGTAGAGTATTTAAGATTGCACTAATAATTTCGATTACGCTTTGGATTACACCTGGGATTGAATCTTGTTGATCCAAATCTAAAAATATACTTCCTGTATAATGTTGATTGACTGGCCCATTAAGTAACAAATGAATAAGTCCTTCTAATACACCAAAAACTACTAGTGTTAAAATCGCTTTTCCCCAGTTACCAGATAGACGATTTTTAGCTGTTTTTTTAATTGACGAAATTCTCATCTACTCATCCTCTCAAAAAATGTCATCTTATTTTACCATGTTTATTACCATAATTTGAGAATTATTTTCAATTTTATTTTAATTTTTTTGTAATAATTGTAAATATTGGACTGCAAAACATGTTTTTGCATCATGGATTGAACCTTTTTTTAGCTCTACTAAACACTCGTCTAATGTTAGCTCAAAAATTTCAACAAATTCATCTTCGTCTAATGCTGCACTATTTTCTAATTTCTTTAAACCTTTTGCTACATATATATGTATGTACTCGTCTGCAAACCCCGGTGAAGTATAAAAAGATTGTATATGCTCCCAATTTGCTGCTTCATATCCAGTCTCTTCTTCTAGCTCTCGTTTAGCCGTTACAAGTGGCTCTTCGCCTTTTTCCAATTTTCCTGCTGGAATTTCTAGAAGACTTCTTTCTAGTGCTTTTCGGTACTGCTCGACAAAAACAATTTTTCCTTCATTTGTAATTGGAATAACAGCCACTGCACCGGGATGCTTTACGATTTCACGCGTACTTGTATTTCCATTCGGTAATTCTACCTTTTGATGATATAGAGATATAACTCTTCCTGCGAATACTTTTTCTTCTGCTAGTGTTTTTTCTTCAAATTTTTTCAATTTTTTCATCACCTTGTTCTAATTTATATGGTTGTCACATACATTTTATCATTTATTTCATTAAAATACTTTCTGAAATGAGGTAGTCTTATGAAAATGTGTATGACGGAAAATTCTGTTGTCCTTGTGGGCTCCAAAACAGAAATTTTAAAAACCCTCGAAGTTATTGGTATGCAATATAAAACCGTTCAAGAATGGATTCAAAATTCCAATGGTAAGCTTCTCTATGTTGTAAAATAATTCTCTTTTCCCTACAATTAAATTTGGAGGGATTTATATGAAAAAACGTAAGCTTGGTTCTACTTTATTAGAAATATCCGAAATTGGTTTAGGATGTATGTCTCTTGGGACAGAAGAGAATAAGGCGATTTCAACAATTCATGCCGCAATCGATGCTGGAATCAATTACTTTGATACTGCTGATTTATATGATTTTGGTAAAAATGAAGAAATCGTTGGAAAAGCTTTAAAAGGTCGTAGAGATCAAGTAGTTATTGCAACGAAAGTCGGAAACCGTTGGAATAATTCAAATGATAATAAATGGTATTGGGATCCGTCGAGAGCATATATTAAAGAAGCTGTAAAAGACAATTTACGTAGGCTAAATACAGATTATATCGATTATTATCAACTTCACGGTGGGACAATCGAGGATCAATATGAAGAAACTATTTTTACTTTTGATGAACTAGTAAAAGAAGGCTTAATACGCCATTATGGAATCTCTTCAATTCGTCCAAATGTTATTAATCGATTTGTAAATCATTCTTCTATACAAGGTGTTATGATGCAATATAATGTACTAGAGCGAAGACCTGAAGAATTCTTTCCGCTTTTCGAAAAACATCATATTTCTGTCATCGCACGTGGTTCCGTGGCAAAAGGGCTATTAACAAGTAAATGGGAAAAGAAACTATCTAACAAGGGCTATATGTCATATTCAGAACAAGAATGTAATGAAACAATCCAAAAGCTTCTCCACCTTCTCGATAAGGAACAATCCTTACATAGCTTAGCTTTACACTATGTTCTTTCTCATAAAGCAGTTTCATCGTTAGCAGTTGGAGCTCGAAATAAAGAACAATTACTAGATAATCTTAACGCATACTTTGCAAAACCATTAAATTCACAACAAATCACCAAAATAAAAGAAATTTCACTTCTTACGAAATATGAGGAACATCGTTAAGACACTCCTTCCTTCCATGGAAGGAGTGTTATTTCTTCCATTTACTTGCTTTTCGATCGATTTCATCTAAAAACTCTTTTCGTCCCCTTTTATATTTTGTTTTGTTTTTAGCAAGTTCTTTTTTTAATTCTATATATTCCATTGCTTGATCAGTATGCGCAATCATATATTCTCTAAATGCAATATTTCGTTCAACAGCAGCATTTCCTTTTTCGTATACTTGTATATGGAAACTACAATTATCATCACATTTAATAAAAAATCTTCTGTCTTGCTTAGATTGATCCCCCAATTGTTCGTAACCTAAGGTATTAAGAACATCACTATACTCATCAAACTTATTTAAGCATTTTACTACGATCATTAAGTCAATGATTGGCATCGCAAACATATTCGGAATTGAAGTACTCCCTATATGATAAATTGCTGCTTTCTCCGGTAATAATAGATCAATTGCCTTTTTTTCCGACTGAAAATCTTCTTCCCAGGAAGTACGATAAGGTACAATTTCAATATTCTTTTTCACTTTAGAACACCTACACTTTTTTCATTAACTTCCTTTTATAGCATTCGTTAAAGGTCACTTAATTATTGAAAAAATTAATTGGTGAAGTAAGCACATAAAAAAATGATCTGATATCATCGTGACTTTTTACTTATATCCCATTCCCTAGAATTAAACTATTTCTATTTATATAACCTAATCCCTTACCCTAAAACATACTTAAGAAATGTTCAAAAATCATAATTTAATACTAAATTAAATTTTGGTTAAAATACTCACAATTTCTACTTTATTTGGTTTCTTTGAATTATAATTATTTTAGTTACTAAGATATTTAGTTACGTTAACTTTTTATAGTACTTCCTATTTTAAGGAGAGAATGAAATGTCAGAAAACCCAATCATTCGAAGTGAATTTATTCCGTCTCTAATAATGGAATTTAGAAAATTTAGCACTTCAATCGTTCTTTTTAATGAAGGACTTGCCTCGAACCTTCATTTAAATGCGACTGATTTACGATGTCGAGAGTTACTTTGCCATACTGGTCCAATTTCAGCTGGAAAGTTATCACAATTAACACATCTAACTACTGGTGCTATAACAGGTGTTATTGACCGACTTGAAAAAGTCAACTTTGTTGAACGTATTCAAGATCCTAATGACCGTAGGCGAGTAATTATTCAACCTGTGTATGAACGTGATGATGAATTAGCAGAGCTTTTTAAACCATTATCTGACTCTCTTTCTACTATTTTTAACCAGTATGATGACAAAGAGTTAACATTATTATTTAAATTTTGGAATGATATTAATGTATTGATTCCAAAAGAGACTAAAGAATTAAATAAGGGGGAAACTTGATGGTTTCAAAAGACAGCAAGGTTGGCTTTGTCGTAGCAGGTCTATTATTAGGAATGCTCATGGCGGCTATGGATAACACAATTGTGTCAGCTTCAATGCCGACAATTGTTGGAGAACTAGGTGGTTTAGACCAATTTATTTGGGTAACCTCTGCCTATTTGGTTGCTACTATGGCAAGTATGCCGATATTTGGTAAGTTATCAGATATGTATGGTCGTAAACGATTTTATTTATTAGGACTTTTAATTTTCTTAATTGGTTCTGCATTATGTGGAACAGCAAATAGTATTGTTCAATTAAGTGTTTATCGTGCGATCCAAGGAATTGGCGGAGGTTCTCTAATGCCAATAGCCTTTACAATTATTTTCGATATTTTCCCTCCTGAAAAACGAGGAAAAATGACTGGTTTATTTGGTGCAGTTTTTGGTCTTTCTAGTGTATTTGGACCACTTTTAGGAGCATATATTACTGATCAAATTGATTGGCGCTGGATTTTCTATATCAACTTACCTTTAGGTATTATTTCTTTATATTTAATTTCTCAGTTTTATAAAGAAAATCTGCACCTTAGAAAACTTAAAATCGACTGGTTTGGTGCAATTACACTTGTTGGTTCAGTTGTCAGTTTAATGTTTGCACTTGAACTAGGTGGAAATGAATACGATTGGAATTCTGGTCCAATTATTTCCTTATTTGCTATCTTTGCAGTATTGTTTATCGCATTTATTCTAATTGAAAGAAAGGTTGAAGAGCCAATTATTTCATTTAGCTTATTTAAAAAGCAACTATTTGCGGCAACTCAAGGTGTTGCATTTTTCTACGGTTCTGCCTTCATTATTACGACCGTATTAATTCCACTTTTTGTTCAATCAGTTTATGGTGGTACAGCTACAAATTCTGGTATCATTCTTATTCCGATGATGCTTGGTTCAGTTGTAGGTAGCCAGGTAGCAGGACAATCGGTACGTAAATTTAGTTATAGAAGCATCATGTTAGTTTCTGTTGTTTTATTCTTTATTGGAATGTATTTATTAAGTACATTAGATACTAATACAGCTCGATCAACAGTAACGTTTTACATGATTATCGCAGGTCTTGGAATGGGTTGTTCATTCTCACTATTAAGTATGGCAACTCAACACAAAATCGAACCTCAAAAACGAGGCATCGCTACATCAACAAATACTTTCTTTAGAACATTAGGTATGACAATTGGTGTGACTATTTTTGGAACAATTCAAAACCACGTATTTAAAAATAAATTAAGTGATTTACTTGGTAATTTAGGTGCATTTGGCGGAAAAGTAGACTCACGTGCATTATTATCCGCTAATGCAAGAGCTAAAATTCCACCAGAAGTACTTCATAAAATATCAGAAGCAATGGCTCATTCTGTTGCGACTACTTTTAAATGGACACTAATTCCAATTACTTTAGGTTTTATCGCGATTATCCTAATGGGTAAAGAAAAGTTAACTTTTGAAGTAAAAGAAAATAGAGCGAAAAAAGCTCAATAAAAATAAAAGCCAAATCCTAGAATAGATGGATTTGGCT
>NZ_NTZO01000412.1 GCF_002559405.1 Bacillus sp. AFS001701
AAAAACATCAAAAATCCCCCAATTTTTAATAAGGCAAATGAACTATATAAAATGGAAAAATAGGAAGATATACGTAAAAAAGCAGTTGAAAACAGAAGAAAAACGAAAAAAAATAGAAAAAAGAAGACAATTCGAATGAAACTACTACTCATTTTCCCCCAAAACGATGCAAAACGGATTGAAAATTCCCCCAATACAAGCGATTTCGCCTTCCTGTATGATGAAGTTGTAGACAAAAAACTGAAAATTTCTACAAATTTTGACGTTATTTGGGGAGGGTAAACATGAAGAAGAGAAAGACGAAGCAAAAAGCAGTGTCTGCTGTTGCGTTAAGTGCAATGTTGCTAAATGTTGCATTACCTCCGGGGGCGGTTTTCGCAAGTACTGATTCGTCAGTCGAGCAAAAGAAACCGTCGAACGGATTTTCAGCAGATGAAGTAAATCGCATTTTATCAGGCTTAACGGCTGAACAAAAAGCAAATATTAATAAGTTGACTGGTGCAGAACATGCTGAAAAAATCCGTTTAGACAAAAAGGATTTAATCGGTTCAAAAAAGGTTAATGTTATTGTTCAATTTAAACAAGATCCAGCTAAAATACAAATCATTAAGGAATCTTTAGCTAAAGGTGGGGCAACTGCAAATAGTCAAGCTTTTGATAATGAATATTCAGATGCTAAGAATAAAGTTAAAGATTCACATGCAAATTTTAAGAGCTTTTTAAATACTCAACCTAAAACTTCTATTGTTGGCGGCAAAACTGTTAAAACAGAAATTAGTATTACCCGAGAATTTACAGATGCATTTAATGGAGTTGCTTTAACCTTACCAGCGAATTTAGTTCAAAAGCTTGCAGAAAGTCCAGATGTTGCGTCTGTTTGGTCTCAAGTAGAATATTCTTTACCTGATGAAGGAAATTCTAAAACTACAGCAACAAAAAGTACATCTGTTGGCAAGCCAACATCAGCGCTTTCTTATTTAGGGATTGATAAACTTCAAGCTGATGGTAACACAGGTGTCATTAAAACGGGTCCGCGTGCGGGTCAAAAAGTTAAAGTGGGTGTATTGGATACAGGTATCGATTACAATCACCCTGACCTTTATAAAGTAACACATGATGAAAATGGAAAATTATATGGTGGACATGACCTTGTTAATAATGAAGGTTTTGATGCAACCGGAAATATAAAATACGTGGATGACCATGATCCTATGGAAACAACTTATGATGATTGGGCAGCTGATAAGGCGTCTTCAAATCCAGTTTGGGGAACACC
>NZ_NTZO01000413.1 GCF_002559405.1 Bacillus sp. AFS001701
TTCATATTTTAAAGGCCAATATGTAACCGAAATTATGTTTGGACTTTCGAAAAATGATTGGAATAAATAGTAGGAGATGGGAATGAAATGAACTTCTTAAAAGGAGCATTGTATTTATCATTGGCCGCAAGTATTTGGGGTATGACTTATGTTGTCAGTAAAGTAGTATTGGATAGTATTTCCCCATGGTTATTACTAGAAATGAGATTTCTCTTAGCATTATTAACATTAGGAGTAATTAGTCTTTTCCAAAAAAGCTGGAAAATTTATAAAAAAGATTTGGTTCCTCTCTCAGTTATTGCTTTAGTCGGGTATACTGGCTCGATTGGTTTCCAGTTTGTTGGTACTAAGCTTTCAGGCGCAGCAATGGGCTCTTTAATTACTTCAGCTTCACCTGCATTAATATCATTATTTGCATTTTTTATTTTAAAAGAAAAAATAAATAGCCGTAAGATAGTATCGTTAATTTTAGCAACAATTGGCGTAATCGTTGTAATAGGATTACCAAAAGGTGGATCAAATTTAGGTGCATATTTTGGTAATCTCATACTAGTAGGTGCAGCCATTACTTGGGCATTATATACAGTTTTAAGTAAAGTTCAGACTAGTAAATATTCATCATTAACCGTAACAACTTGGGCGACTGTATTTGGCGTAATTTTTACATTACCATTTACGATTTTTGAACAAAGTAAACACATTACCCACTTACCATCAAATGGTTGGATTTGGATGGGTGTCATATTCTTAGGAACAATCTCAACAGCAGGTGCCTTTTATCTTTGGAACAAAGGATTTGAATTTATTGATACTTCCACAGGATCATTATTTTTCTTTTTACAACCATTAATTGGTACGATTTTTGGCTATTTTTTATTAAATGAAGAAATTAGTCCTTCTTTTTTCATAGGAAGTATTCTAATTGTTGTAGCAGTGTATTTATCGATTAAGGAACCAAAGCAAAAAACGACGCTTCAATATAACTCGAAAAAAGCATGAAACATTTAAAAGTAGTTGAAATACTCAACTGCTTTTTTTATTGGCTAATTTACCTAAATTTACGAATCTTAAGACTAGCTGGAATGATTATATGTATTTAAATTGACAAATGCAGTTAGGACAAATAATATAAATCTTGTGCGATATATCGTATAAGATGTATTTTACTTTGAAGTATTTTGTTGGAGGGATTAAATGGTAGAACGACCAGAATTTATTCGTGAATCAATCGATTTTTTACAGCGTTTTTTAATGAAAAGTCTTCAAAAGCATTCGGAGGAACATGGAGTTACAATTCCACAAGCAAGAGTTATTGGCGAGGTGTATGCTCATAAAACAATGAGTATTAAACAACTTTCTAAAAATCTTAAAATGACGCAAAGTACTGTATCAGATATTGTTGAGCGCCTGACTACAAAAGGCCTTTTATTGAAAACCCCTAATCCAAAAGATAAACGGTTCGTGGAGATTTCTTTACCTGAAAATATTGCAGATGAAATACATGATAGCATTACTGAAATTGCAAATAAGTCATTAAATAGTGCATTAAGTCTTCTAGACTCTGATGAACAAGAGATTGTAGAGAAAGGAATGAAATTATTAGTTACAGCTGTTAAGAAAAAGATGGAGACAGATGGAATGGATAATTATGAATTCTTTGACGTATTGTACTTTCTTGATGATGAAAAAGAAAAAAAAGAGAAATAAATTAATGAAGGAGGGGACCGTGTGAACAAAATCATAAAGGGTCGTTGGATTATTTTTTCAATTTGGTTAATTGCTACAGTATTGTTAACAGTTCTTCAGCCTGACATCAATGCAATTCTGCGGAATAAGGGGCAGGAAGGAGCGAATAGTGATTCACCTTCTGTTATGGCTGATCATATCCTCAAAAAAATGGATACTGCAAAAGGAACGAATAATCTGATTGTTTTTTATGATAAAGATAAAATTTCAAATGATGAAATGGAAAAAATTGGTGATGCTGTTAAAGGAATACGAGATAGTAGTAAAGAACTTAGAATTTCGGAAATCATTGATCCTTTTAGTATTCCAAATGCAAAAAGTTCATTAGTCTCAAAAGATGGCACCACACTAATGGTGAGCTATAAGCTAGATAAGAACGGAAGAGAAATAGATGATATTAAAAAACAAATAGATAATAAATTAAGTAAAGTACCAGTTGAATATTATCTAAGTGGTGAAGATTTTATCAATAATGATTATTTAAAAGCTTCGCAAGCAGGAGTCGAAAAAAGTGCTGCATTGACAGTTATTTTTATTTTAGTCGTACTTATTCTTGCGTTTAGATCAATCGTTACACCATTTGTATCATTAATTGCGGTTGCATTTTCTTATCTATGTTCAATGGGAATAGCTGCCCAATTAATCGATAAAGCTGGATTTCCGATTACTAGTCTTACTCAAATGCTTTTAGTACTTATTCTTTTTGGGATTGGTACTGATTACAACATTCTCCTTTTTAATCGTTTCAAAGAGGAACTTTCACTTGGACATTCAGTTGATGAATCAATTGTAAACACATATAAAACGGCTGGTAAAACAATTGCCTATAGTATTTTAACTGTGTTTATTGCGTTCCTTGCACTTGTATTCGCAGAATCTCCAATTTATAAATCAGGTGTTGTAGTTGTAATAGGTGTATGTATATTATTATTAGAAATTTTAACGTTAACACCATTTATTATGAAGGTATTAGGAAAAAAACTTTTCTGGCCATCTAAAAATGTTGGGGGACACAAGGAAAATAAATTTTTTGGTAATTCGTCTGCTTTTGCCATAAAGAAACCGATTATAACAATTGTCGTAATACTATTGATTTTAACTCCTATGGTATATTTCCACCAAGAAAAGCTAAACTTTGATACTATTGGAGAATTGGGTAATAAATATCCTTCATCAAAAGGATTTAATATCGTTTCAGATCATTTTGGTAAAGGTCAGGCAATGCCTGCAACAGTCGTTATTGAAAACAGCAAAGCGCTTGATAATAATCAATCACTTGCAGTAATTGATAATGTTACTGAACGACTTAAGAAGATAAATGGTGTTAAGCAAGTATCTTCAGTAACACAACCTGAAAGTAAACAAATTGATAGTTTTTATGTTGATAGCCAAATGGGTACAGTGACTGATGGTATTTCAAAAACAAAAGATGGAGTTAACGAAATACATGACGGATTAAGTTTAGCCCAAGATAAACTAGGATCAGCGGATTTTTCAAAAGTTAGCCAAATGGTAGATGGAACAACAGAACTACAAAATGGTGTCACAGCATTAAGTGGTGGTTTAAAACAAATTCAAGCAGGGATTGGAAATGGTTCTAGTAATTCTCAAACGATCTCTAGTGGTATAGCAACGATCGAAATGAATCTAAGAAAAATGAGTAGTGGTGTATCATTATTAGCAAAAAATTATGAGAAAATGCAATCGGGTTATAAAGAATTAGGAACTCATTACCAAGAATCAGCACAAGCACTGCTTGGTTTAAAAGGCGCAATTTCTCAAATGCAATCAATGGTGACAGCACTAGGTAGTAGTTATTCGAATTCAAAAGATGATGTAAATTACCAATCATTAAAGCAAACAATTGATCAAACAGTCGCTTCAATAAATCAAATTACACCAGAAGGAATCAAAGCTTTAAATGAGAATTATAATGCTGTAACTGCAGGTTTTGCTACTGCAAATAGTAATCTTTCTAGTATGAGTAATGGCTTAACTCAAATGGCTGATGGCTTGAAAAAACTTGAAAGTGGCTTGAGCGATGCATCATCTGGAATCGGAAAAATTGTCACAAATATGAATAAAGTATCAGATGGACTTGGTCAAATGAAATCAGGTCAGCAACAGCTAGTATCTGGCATCAATGGCTTTAGTACTTTCGGAGAAAAACTATCAGATGTAAACGGTGGGTTAGAGAAAATATCTGACGGATTAGGAAAGACAAATGATTTCTTAACTCAGTATAATTCTAATAAAACTTTCTTTATACCAAAAGAAGCATTGGCTGACGAGAACTTTAAAAAATCAATAGACATGTTTATGTCAAAAGATAAAAAGATTACAAAGCTAACAATTGTTTTGGAGAATGATCCATATTCAAAAGAATCTTTAAATACGATCAATAAAATAAATTCAGCTGTTAAAAGTGGACTTAAAGGCACAGAACTTTCAACTGTAAAGTCAGGTGTTTCGGGTCCAAGTGCAACAACAAATGATATGAACAATATTTTGAGTAGTGACCTAAATAAAACAACTACAATCGTTATTATAGGGGTATTACTAGTATTATTCCTAGTGATAAAATCATTCTGGACACCAGTATTTATCACTGCTTCACTTTTAGGGGCATACTACTGCGCTATGTTTATGATCAATTATATTTTCATAGATTTGCTAGGATATGAAGGAATATCTTCATTTGTTCCGTTTTTCTCTTTCATCATTATAGTCGCTTTAGGAGTGGATTATAGTATTTTCCTAATGATGAGATTTAAGGAATATACTCATTTGTCACCGAAAGAGGCAATCGTATTAGCATCTAAACATACTGGTGGAGTAATTATTTCAGCGGTAATCATACTTGGAGGTACATTTGCTACACTTATGCCTTCTGGAATCCTTTTATTGTTTGAATTAGCAATAGCGGTAATAACTGGTCTAGTAGTCCTTTGCTTTATATTATTACCGATCTTCTTACCAGCAATGATTGCATTGCCAGAAGCATTGGCTAATTTATTTTCAAGAAATAAGGAAGCTAATGTTGATACAGAAAAACATGTAATTTAATAGAATAATAGGTTAATTGAAAAATGCCGACTAACTATTAAAATAATAGTAGGTTCGGCTTTTTTTAATTAAGATTCTGGTTCAGATTAGGGTAAATGTTGATAATTAATAACGATCCGAGATATTAGTATAATTTGCACGAGAACAAACATTTATATGAAATATACAATGATTGGATTTTGGATTATGGTTTATATTTGTAAAGTCTAGGATTGTTATAAAGTATGTAGAAATTGGACAATATGAAATTTTACCATACTACTTTACTTATATTCAGAATTATTAGATAATAAGAGTGGGAATAATTACTTATATAGGGGAAATTATTTATGAATGATGAACAATTTAATCAAGAAGATATAGAGCAAGAATTGGTAAAAGAAGCTTCGGAAATACTCGAAAAAGAAGGTTTTAACTTTTCTATAGGAGATATAAAAAATTTATTAAAA
>NZ_NTZO01000414.1 GCF_002559405.1 Bacillus sp. AFS001701
GATTGATACAAGTGTTTTATAAACTAATTCAGGATCTTTATTTATTTTATTTGCTACTGAAACCCCATCAATCTTCCCATCATTTGAGTCATAATTTAGCGTTGTATAGTTAACTTTTTTTGAATCTAACATTCTCATTGCGTTCGTTTTACTTACAGCCATTTTTACTCCTTTCAATGCTACAAACATAATCTATTTTTAGGCAGAAATTGATTGTTTTTTATTTCGATTTTTAAGTTTTTGTTCAATGGATTTCATAAACGGTGTAGTTGAAACCGCAAATACGATACAAGCTAACCAAATAAATGAAAATGAGATGAAGTCTTTCTTTGAGAAACTTTCATCGTATAATAAAATCCCTATTAATAAACTAATTGTTGGTGATATAAATTGCAAAAAGCCAACATAAGTATACGGAATTAATTGTGCTGCTTTACCGAAAAATAATAAAGGAATAATTGTTACTAAACCAGCACCTACTATTAATAATTGCTCAATTGGTGCACTTTGTACAAGTCCTGCTTGGCCTTTAAAAGCTAGGAAGCCAAAGTATAGTAAGGCCACTGGAAAAATTAATAAAGTCTCTATTGTAAGGCTTAAAAAAGAGTCGATATTTAAAATCTTTTTCAATAATCCATAAAAGGCAAATGTTAAAGATAAAAGTATTGCTACGATTGGTATTGTACCTGACATGATTGTTAAATATCCTACACCTATTGTTGCTAAACAAACTGAAACAATTTGCCAAATTGACAATGACTCTTTTAATACGATGACCCCAAGTATAATACTAACTAATGGATTAATATAATAACCTAAGCTTGCATCAAGAATATGATTTGAATTGACCGCCCAAATATATATTAGCCAATTGGTACTAATTAATAGTGAAATAGCAATCATTGAAACGAATACTTTTTTATTACTTACAACTTGCTTCCAAGTAATTTTAAATTGTTTTAATTTTTTTGTAAGAAGAATGAAAAGTATTAACGTTACAAAAGACCATATAATACGATGTGTTAATATTTCAAAAGGTGAAATATCTTGAATTAGTTTCCAATAAATTGGTAAGACACCCCATACCACATATGCAAGTACACCGTACAAAATCCCTTTAAGTGTGTTGTTCATTCTCTCCCAGCTTTCTTTTTCTATATTAGTGTGCTATTTCAACCTTTTTTTCTTCAGATTGTTCAGACGGTAAAAATAAGACGAAAATAAACGTAATAATACTAAATATCGCCATAAATAAAGTAATGATTTCAAAACCAGCTGTTACAGCTTTTACTGTCGATAGATGATTGATTTGATTATGAGCATTAAGTACTAATTTTTGACCATTCAATACTTCGGATGCCTTAATCGTAAAAATGGTTCCTAACACAGCAACCGTAATTGTTTGCGAAAAAGTATTTAAAAAGGAATTTGCGGCTATTGCAATACCCCTTTGGTTCATTCCAACAGCTGATGAAATTAGGATCATATAAATTGGAAAAGATAATCCAAAGCCAAGACCTAAAAATGCATTAAATGGATAAATTAATATTTTTGAATCATGGAAAAAGTTCATCCCTAAGGCACCTATAATACATAACAAAGCACCTAATAGGATAATGTTTCTTGCCTTCATTTTCTTAATGAAACGACCAGATAAAAATGAACCTAATGTCCATGCAAATGAAAGTGGAATTAACATTAAACCTGACTGTGTCGCACTTAATCCAAACACACTTTGATTATAAACTGGTAAATATACCTCGATCGAGATTAGAAGTGCATGTGCTATAAACATTGCTGCATATGTTACGACTAAATGACGGATTTTGAATAAAGAAAGTGGTAACAATGGCTCTTTTACTCTTGTTTCAACAAAAAGGAATAACCCAAATAAAATGATTGCAAATGCAAAAAGGAATAATAAATTCGGAGAAGTCCAGTTATGTTGCTCTCCTCCTACAACTAAAGCATATAAAGCAGATAAAGTACTTAATATAAAAAGGATGGCCCCTAAATAATCAATTGAAATTGTATTTTTACGGTCAATTTTTTGATGATAATATTTCCAAAATAGAATAATAGAAATGATTCCGAATGGAAAATTAATAAAAAAGATATAACGCCAAGAAATGAAGTCTACAAAAAATCCTCCGACTAATGGACCGATTACACTTGAAACTGCCCATACTGCACTAATAAACCCTTGCACTTTAGCTCTTTCTTGGAATGGATACAAATCACTTATTACCGTCATCGTTAAGGGTAATGCTGCTCCAGCACCTAGCCCTTGAATTGTACGAAATAATATTAATTGACCCATATTTTGTGAGAAACCACATAAAACTGAACCTAAAATAAATAAAATGATACCAAACATTAATAAGTTTTTGCGACCATATAAATCCGATAGCTTCCCATAAATCGGTGTCGTTACAGTCATTGCTAACATATAAGCTGCAAAAATCCAACTCATCAACTTAACACCAGATAATTCTGTAGTGATGGTAGGTGTGGCAGTTGTAATAATCGTCCCTTCAATCGCAGACAATGTAACAGCAACCAACAACCCGATCGTCACTAGCCTTCGATTTGTTTCCATAGTAAACCTCCATCCGAGAGCAGATATAAGGATTGAATTTTTTTAGAATAGATAAATATTCCTATGCTCCCTTAAAAATAATAGAAGCTCTAATGGAGCTTCTATTGTGTCCTTACCTACTTTTTCCAATTTGATTCAATAAACTCGTCTCTTCCAGACATCGCTCTATCTTCTTTATAGTGTTTTGGATTTTTTTTATGATAGTCTTGGTGATACTCTTCAGCTTCATAAAAAGTAGTTGCTTGTAATATTTCAGTTACAATCGGTTTCTTAAAAATATTACTTTCAATTAATTTTTCTTTTGATTCCATTGCTTCCTTAAGCTGTGAATCATTATGAACAAAGATTGCAGCTCGGTATTGTGAACCTCTATCTTGGAATTGACCGTCTGGATCTGTTGGATCAATTTGCGGCCAAAATAATTCTAATAGTTTATTGTATGAGAATAATTCATCATCAAACCTAATTTGAACTACTTCATAATGACCAGTAGTACCCTTTTTAACTTCTTCATACGTAGGGTTTTCTAATTCCCCACCCATATAACCTGAAACAATACCATGTATACCAGGTAAATCCTCAAACGGTGTTACCATACACCAAAAACAACCACCTGCAAATGTAGCTTTTTGAATCATTTTAAATCCTCCTTACATTACCTAGTTTACATAACACTATTATGTGAAACCCATATATTTCTTTAATCTTATCTTATCTCTTTTAAAAGAATTTTTAAATATTTCAGCTCATAATTTTCCAATTTTTTATAAAATGAATTCAGTGAATCTGGTTGAATTTTTATTAATCTGAAGAGACAATAAAAAACAGACAGTAATTGTCTATTTGAATGACAATTATGTCTGTTTTCTTATACTGTTTTAAGCAGCAATTGACTTATTATTGTTTTTGATTCTTGTTCCAACGAACAACCAAATGACAAATAGAAATAAAATTAGTTGTGGAATGATACTTTCAAGGGAAGGATAAATCCCTAATTTAGGTATTGTTGGAAAAATAGTACTCATATGGTCAGGTAAATAGCCAATTCCTTGTAATGCATGAATACTTTGACCAATGAATTTAAACGTCAAGTAATAAATACATAAACTTGCGATTGTAAAAAACGGCTTTAAAGGAATAAATTTGCTTCCTTTTAAGATGAAGATTCCAATTACAACAAGTAAACTAATTCCACCTGCAAAACCAGTAATCAATTCTTTCGCTGTAATTGAAGAACTCATACCGATATAGAATACGACAGTTTCGGCACCTTCTCTAAATACTGCGAAAAATGAAAGTAAACTTAATGAAAGAATTCCTCCGCCTGCAATAGCTGCTTTAGCTTTCTCTTTCATCTTACTACCATATTCTTGTTGACGAGATTGTTTATGCAACCATAACCCAACTGTTAACATGAAAACAACTGCAATAAGACCAGAGATCCCTTCAATCAATTGATTACTAATTCCGGCTGAGATTTTTGATAATAAGAACTGGAATAATAATCCAGCTACTAAACTAGCTAGAATACCAAAAGCACCACCAACGAAGATCCACTTACGTCCTGATTCTTGTTTACCTTTTGACACTAATGCTAGTAAAGCAGAAATAATAATTAAAGCCTCTAAACCTTCACGGAATACAATTGTCCCTGCATCAAACATCGTATAAGATGTTTTCTTCGTAGCTAAGTTTAAATTGTTTTGAATTTGTTTTAATGTTTTCATCGTTGTAGCAGATTTAGGCTTTTCTGTTAACTGAGTTAATGCAATAGATGTATCATTTTCAATCTTCTTATATAATTCCATTGAATTTGCTTGAACCATTACTTCTACATAAGGCCAATCTTGTATAAATTCATTAAATGTTGATTGTGCTTCCACTGTATCATTTGATTCTACATAATTGATTGTTTGATTAAGTAGTTTAATTGCTTTCTCAATACTTACTTCTTTTGTTGAATCACTACTTGGATGATTCAATACATCAATTAATTTAGTAAAAGAATCATTAACTTTAGTAATTGAAGGAATTTCAGTAAACAAAGTTGACCTTGAAGTAATCATATTTGCTTCGATTGAACCATAGAAACCACTGTTTGCTTTTCTAACATCATTTTCTACTTTTGACCATTCAATTTCAAAAAGCTTATACTCTGATTGTGCTTTTTCCCAATTTGATTCATTTGATAAAGTTTTAACATTATTTAAATGAGCTACTAGTTTAGTCAGATTAATTTGAGAAAGATCTTTTTTATCATTCGTATTTTCGATCCACTTTTCTGTTTCAAAAGCTATGCCGCGAATATCATCTTTTACTGTTGCAAGTTCATTTTGATCAATATCTTTAATCGCTTGGTCAACTAGTTTATTTAATTTTGAAGTTTTTTTCTCATTTTTAATTAAATCTTTAATCGCTAACAAATCTGTTTTTACTTTATCTTTTTCACCATTTTTAACTTCTGTTAATGAGTTACCAATATGTGAAAGTACTTGTTCTTGAAGATCAGTTTCAGCAAATGTTTTATGAAACGGACTAAATATTAAAC
>NZ_NTZO01000415.1 GCF_002559405.1 Bacillus sp. AFS001701
AAGAATTAGATTTAAAATTAGCAGCAAAAGCAGCTGGAGAAAAAAAAGTAGAATTATTACCAGTGAAAGACCTTTTAGCAAGCACAGGATATGTTCGAGGTGGCTGTTCACCAATTGGTATGAAAAAGCAATACCCTACTTTTATTGAAGAATCTGTTAATAATATAGAAGAGATTATTGTTAGCGGTGGAAAAATAGGTATACAACTTCAATTGAATGCAAAAGATTTAATACAATCAACTCGTAGCAAAATAGCAAAAATTTCAAAATAACGAGTCTTATGAGGGATCCAAATGGTAGGGTATTTTATGTTTTATTTAGTAATCGTTAACATTGTTTCATTTGCAATTATGGGAATTGATAAATCTCGGGCAAAAAGAAAAGCATGGAGAATTCCTGAACGCATCTTATTTTTATTTGCAATTATCGGAGGTTCGATTGGTTCAATTTTAGGAATGTATTATTTTAAACATAAAACAAAGCATCCAAAATTTGTTTTTGGTTATTGGATCATCCTATTTATCCAATTTGTTATCTATTTTTTCTTCCTGTAATTTTGGGATAGTCTTACCTTAATTGTATAAAATATTTTTATGACAATTTAAGGAGGCGAAAGAAATGGGACGTGGAAATGGTGGAAGAAAAAATAACGCCGGTCAAAAACAACCAAACTACGAAGATAAATCAAATTTATCTGAATCAAAAAAAGCACAAAAGTAAAAAAGTTAGCCTGTGATCACTTGGTTGATACAGGCTTTCTTATTGGAAGTGGGGAATAAAAAATGCAAAACGAATGGTTTTCAAGAATTAAAGGAATAGGTATAGATGAAGTCTCAAATGAAAATATGACGATCTATTTTATAAAAGAAGAAGATTTAAATGAGGCTAAAAAGGACTTAAGTAAAAAAATACAATGGCCAGAAAATTGGTTAATAATTGGCTTCGATGATGAAACGGATGATGTTATTTTCATCAACGAGGAATCAGGGGAAGTATGTACTGCCTATGAATTTGAACGAAAATGGGAAGTCGTTACATTGTATTCAAGTTTGAATGAATTTTTAGCTGCATATGGATATTGAATTTTAATAAAATGAGGGTGTTCCAACATTGGGCCCCCCTTTTTTTATGGGGAAGATAAGTGGACTGCAAATAAGTAATCTATTCGTGCAAATAAATGATGAAAAACTACAAAAAAACAGCGGACTGCAAATAAAATCTGAAAATCGCAAATAAAATTTATAATTACAATTACCTATACTGGTTAGGGTATTATGACCTTAAAATTGTAAGATTGTTGATCATTTTAAATTAGTTTCTAGTAAATATGTTCTAAATATTACTAAATCCATTAAAAATCAATCAATTATTAAAAAACGAGATCGATTTGATCAACTACATATGAAAAGCGCTGGTGTAATACCCGCGATTATTCCATTAAAGTTAATAAATAATAATTAAAAAGAGGCGCCTCTGTGTCAGTTAACCTGACTTTTGAGACAGCCTCTTTTAATTACATTGATAAGTTTTGGGTTTCATTCACTAACTCTGCTTTAGATTTTTTGTCTTTATACAACAATCTAGCAAGAATTAAGAGAGAAACCGTTCCGAAAATTAAAACCATATATTGTAAACCAATTGTATCTAAAAATAGTCCTGTACTTAAAAGGACAATCTGGAATGTTACCCTGTCATACATACTTCTAAATGAGAAAAGTCGACCATGATATGATTTATCAATTGAAGTTTGGAAAACAGTTGAACAAACAGGAAAGAAGCAACCAACTGAAAATCCAAACATTGCAAATGAAATAAGTGTCAACCAATGGTGATCTGCAAAGAAAAGTGATAGCTGAGCAAAAGCTACTAAAAAAGTTGAAAAGTATAATAATTGCTTATTCGTATACCTTTTTGTTAATCGTTTAATGACAAATGCTCCAATCATGAATGAGATCCCTTCACTTGTATAAATAAGGCCTTTAACTGAAGGATCATGTTGAAGATCACTTATTTCGATTACCATTAAATTGAATCCACCAAGAAAAAGTACCGGAATCAGGTTTAAGATAAATAAATTTAAGATTGTGGGACTTTTTCTTATGAGTGCAAATATTTCACCGAAACCTTTATCAGATTTAGATTTTTTTGTTTTTTCTACATTAATTGGTTTGATCGTAGGTTCTTCAATTCGTAAAAAGAACGTCATTAAAAACAAAAATGCATATGCCAGCATACTCATTCCATATACATTTGAGAGACTAGTTGATACAACTAAAATGCCACCAATTGAAGTTCCGGCAATTCTTGAAATTGTAGAAATATTCATATGAATCCCATTTAAAGTTAATAACTGTTCGTTTTTCACAATCATTGGTATAACAGCTTGAAGCGCTGGGAAGTAAAATGCAGCAGAAATTTGCAGCATAACTAAAAATAAGACCATGAAAACAATACTTTCATATTGTATTGCAAAAAACATAAGAATCACACTTAAAGTTCGACCTAAACCACTAATTAATAAAATCTTTTTCTTTGAATATTGATCAATTAACCGTCCAGCCAACGGACCAACAAAAACTCCTGCTAATAAACCGAAAAAAAGAATTAACGATTTAAAGAAATCAGAAGGTATATGTTTTTGCATAAATTCCAAATTTCCGATAATTCCGAACCAAAGACCTATACCAGCTCCAAATTCACCGAACAACACGATCCAAACGTTTCGGTTCTTCCACATAAAAATTTCTCCCCAATTACCATTAATATAATTCGACAAAATCTATTATCTCATCAATAGTAAAAAAAGACTATGTAAAATCGAAATAAAAATAGAAAAAGTAGTTTATAGGTTTTGATTAATTGGGTTGTTGAAGTGGTACTTATATAACAAATGTGAGAATAATTGAAGATAGAATACTGAAATTCCATATCGAAATAAAAGTAAAAATGTAGAAATTGTGATGTAATTCTTTTTATTGATCAAAATGGTAGGACAGTACCATAAGATGATTGAAATTATGATCTTATTTCGGGGATAATATAGCGTATGTCATCGCTTATAAAAGGATTTGGAATGAAAAAGGAACTTCAAGCGAAGTTCCTTTTATGTTTTACTGAAACTCTTTAATGTTCTTATTCCTTACCACGGCTTCGACAAACGAAAAGTCCGATTTCTTTAATTGTTTAATCTCTTTTATTGTAGTTTGCTTAGTTTTTGGATTAACAACATTTACTTCAGCACTTTCTAACATCCTTTTCATTACATTGCATGCTAATAATGTAAGAATAAATGCGATACTTGGTCCAAAAACAATCCACTGATTGAGCATTAATTCTTGGTAGGACACGCCGATTAACGCAGACCACTCATATGTATTTGGTAAACTGACACTGTTTACAGAATCGAGATGAACTGTTGTGCTACCACCGACAAACACTCGAAATACAGCTAAGTGAACAAGTAATAATAAGATACTAATCATTTGTTGGACAATCATGAGTAAGATTCTAGAACGTAAAAATGGCATTATATGTTTGCGAATAATCTGAAATTTCGTTGCGCCCATCAGTTTTGATGCAATAATAAAATCTTCTTTACTAAAATGTTTTATTTCATTACCTACCGCTTGGGTAAGTGAAGGTAATGCAACAATTGTTAGCCAAAAAATGATTGAAACTATATAAGAAAAGCCATTTGTAGCATCACTAAATAGATTCACATCAAAGATCAACATGACGAGAAGAATTGCTGGTATAAAACGGAATGCTCGTTCAAAAGTTGTAAAAAATGTTTGCATCTTTTTCAAATAAATCCCGTAAATAATCCCAAAGCAAACACCTAATCCAACCCGCAAGATGCTAACGATCAAACCGATTAGTATAGTGTACCTTGCACCGTCAATGACTGCCCAAATTATGTTACGACCAAATCGGTCAACACCAAAAGGGTACTCCCAACTTGGCGGGAGGATGGTTTGTTTGGTTTCGATATCATTAATCTTATGCAACTTTACGCAATGAATTTTTTGCATAACCCAAGCTGCTTATATGCGGCTTTTTTTATTGAAGTAAATGGCAGTAAAGTTGCATAAGGAAAATTGAGATGCAGACAAAAAAATATAGGAATTTGAATATAATTTGAAGAAATATAAAAAAGAGGAGGTTAGACTAAGTGAAAAAAATCATTTTAGTAATCTCGATTCTTTTATTAACTGCCTGTACGAACGGGAATAGTGAACTTGATAAGCTAAAAGAAAATTACCCTAAAACGGTAAAAAAAGAAGCAGAATTGTTACCTAAGGGTATTCAATATGAAATAGTTGTACCAAAGAGGTTACCTTTCAATGTAAAGAATGTCTCAATAGATGTTCAAAAAAATATTGGAAATGATACGATTAATCGAACATCAATTAATTATAGGGACGGAAAAGGGGTTATTTTGGAAGTCACGACATATCATCAAAAAAACATCGAGTTCTCTGGTGAGGGACAACAATTAACGACAAAGTTAAAAGATGGGACAAAGGTGATAATAGTAAAAGATGATAAGGAAAGTCCGAAAATAATTCGATGGAAAAAAGATGGACTTTATCATGAGATAATGTTGGTCAAATTATCAGATATTGATAAAAATTATACAATTAAAGACCTAGTTGAAACGGCTAATTCAATATACGAGTAACTTGAGAAAATGTAATATGGGTGGGAGATCCGATGATTAATATCTCTAATTACGAATGAATAGAATCAGTTCCTATGAGATAAAAAATCTTTTATAAATTAATAATGTTATAGGGAGATTATAGAACAGATGAGTATTATTTTAGAATTTATATTAGATGTTATTGGGGGGATGTTAACACCTTCTTCCTCCTCTAGGGAGTTTAATAAACAGCAAAATGAAAGAGTGGAACAGAATATCAATTTATTATCAAATTTGCCGTGGTTTTCAACTTTATTGGAAAATGATAAAAATAAAAAAAAAATTTCAAGAAACTCACGTGTTCAAGGAATGCTTAAAAACCAACCGTTTGTAGACTCATTATTGGAAGATGATGAACGATGTAAAGAACTTTTTCTAAGAAAATTAGACGAAGCATCAAAAAAGTTTTTTTATAAATATTTTTAGTAATATAATATGATTTCTTATTAAAGAACTTATTGAGTTAGTAAACCTCAAAAGTTGTATAAATGCAGCTTTTTTAATTGTACAATTTAACAATTTAGTTAAATATGAAAAAAGGACATCTCGATCTCTATCTTGAATATAGAGGTAACAGTGATAGTAAAAAGAAATGGATCAATTGAAAACAGTAATGACTTAATAGTTTAAAGGCGGTGTAAATTCATGAACAGCAGTCCAATTGTGAAAGAATACTCTAATGATTATCAAGCTCAAGTAGTAGATTTAATTCTTGATATTCAGCAACAAGAATACAATATTAAGATCACCAAGGATGACCAGCCTGATCTGTTTACTATAGAAGAATTTTATCAGAATGGAAACGGGAACTTTTGGGTGGCTCTTTATGGCGATAAAGTAGTTGGTACGATCAGTCTTTTAGATATAGGGAATCAAGAAGTTGCGTTAAGAAAGATGTTTGTAGACAAAGAATACAGAGGTTCAAAATATAAAACTGCAAGTCTCTTATTAAATAATGCTATTAAATGGGCAAAAGAAATGTCAATAAAAGCAATTTATCTTGGTACAACTCCACAATTTTTAGCAGCTCATAGATTTTATGAGAAAAATGGTTTTAAAAGTGTAGAAGTTACTGATTTACCTGAAAAATTTCCAGTAATGAAGGTCGATAAAAAATTCTATAAGTATTCGGTTGAATAGATAGATATGAATACATAACAAGAAAAGAACAACTGTGGACTTGAGCAGTCCGTCGTTGTTCTTTTTAGAATGATTGTCTAATTTGACAATCTTTTTAGGTGAAAATTGTTTTTCTTATGAATTACACATTTACTTGACTAAGAAGAATATGTTTTAAAGTATTTACAGCTTCGTTTAATTGGATAGAAGTTTCAAATGTTGCTTGTGCTTGCCCTGCACCGCCGCCTCCTTTTCCTTCAACCTGTTTTAGTAAATTTTTTATTAGTTCGCCACAGTGCACATCATTTTTAAGTTGATTAATTAGCAATAATTTTTGCTCTTTTACACTAGAAAAAACAAGTAATGAAGGTTTTTTCGATTGGATTGTCTTTGCGAGTAATTGTAAGTCTTTTACTAATTTTTCTTCAAATGTTTTAATAATGATATCATTCGTTGCATTTAATAGTAACTCGTTAGAGATTGAGTTAAAGATCGTTTCTTTCATTTTCTCGATTTCTTTTTGCGCTTCTTTTAATTCATTAATTGTCGTTTCGACTTTATCCTTTACTTGATCAGTATGTGTATTAAATAATTGATTAATATTTGTTAATGTTTTACTAGTTTTTTGAGCTTCTTCTAGTGCTCTATAGCCACATTTAAAATGAAGTCGAGTAGTTTGTCTTACTTTTTCAGTTTTAATTAATTTAATTAATCCAATTTCACCTGTTTGTTTTACATGCGTACCACAACAAGCAGATAAATCTGTATGTGAAATCTCAACAATTCGTATGTTGTCTTCAACTTTTGGTAATTTGCGAAGTTTAAGTGCATTTAATTCTTCTTTATTTACGAAGTATGTTTTAATTTCAATATTTGCAAGAATCTTTTCATATACTGCTCTTTCAATTTGATTTAATTGTTCAGCAGAAAGAGAAGGTGTATCTAAGTCAATCGTAACTGTCTCTTTTCCTAGATGAAAACTTACAGTAGGAATATCAAATAGTTCAATAATTGTTGCTGAAAGTAAATGTTGGCCACTATGATGCTGCATATGATCAATTCTTCGATCCCAATTTATTTCACAAGTTGCTTCGGTTGTATCCGGTCTTGCATTTAAGACATGGATCACTTCTTCATCATCTTCTATTAAATCAACAATTTCGATCCCATTAATTGTACCGAAGTCAGATGGTTGCCCGCCACCCTCAGGATAAAATGATGAATCCTCAAGTTTGATATGAAATAAAGAATCAACCTCTTTAATGTCTGTAATTTTAGTAAACCATTTTTTTAATGAGGGGTGTTCAAAATATAGTTTATTTGCCATGATCATACCTCTAATCTTTTAATTTCCAAAATTTGATGTTTAATTTAAATTAGATAG
>NZ_NTZO01000416.1 GCF_002559405.1 Bacillus sp. AFS001701
TAACGCATGCATTAGTTGAAGATCACAAGCAGCTTAATTGCAGTTTTTTTATTGAAGTAAATGGCAGTTTAGTTCAATAAGAATGACCTCAGTTTGACCTCAGTTTATATGATATATTTATAAAAAAAGCTTGGAAAGGTGTTTTAAAATGGATTTAACTAATATAAACGGTTTAATACTTATGCCCTCTGCGAGTGAAACAGAAATATTTAAAGTTGAAAATGAATTGAATGTAAAATTACCAATTTCCTATAAAGATCTACTTAAAACATCAAATGGTTTGTCTTCTGAGGAAGGGATACTTATTTATGGAACTGAAGATATTAGAGAACGAAATGATGTATGGGAAACGAAAGTATATGCAAAAGGATATGTAGCCATTGGTGACAATGGTGGCGGGCAGGTTTTTCTTATGCAACAAGGAGACCAAGAAAAAGAGGTTTTAATGGTTGATACTGGAGATATGAATGCTGAACATTCTGGGTTAGTAACTTCTAATTTATCTCTATGGGTTACCAACGGTTTCACAATTAAAGAAAACGAAATGCAAGAGGAACGCAGTAGGACAGATATCTGTAAAATTGTTTTAATTAATTCTCCAGATGGAGGATTAAAGGATTTATTAAAAATTAAAAAAGTTTTTGGACTTAATACTCCTGCTAATGAATTGATAAAAGGATTAAAAAATCTACCTTATACAATAGTGGAGGGATTTCCATATGGAAAAGCAATGAAATTAGTTGAGAAGTTAAAAGATTTAAAAATAGAACTTAGAATTGATTAATCTTTATAAGCATTTGTTACTTAATAATTAATTTTCTTGTACAACTAACGCATTGCATTAGTGGAACTAGAAGAAGTAAATGACTATGAAGTGAAGCTTCTGTTTAAGGTTCAAAATATTAGAATTAGAAAGGTAGTCACTAAATGGGAAAAGCAAGGTTTAGGGATAAAGGAGAATGGATTGGTGATTTTAATAATCATATTCTGGTAGAATGCCCACAATGTAAAAAGGGTACAAAAATAACCTGGGTGACTGATAAAACGAAACTAAAGTTAGTTTGTCAAAAGTGTGGAATTGTTTCTGGATCGAACTTTTTTAGCAGCATCGGTGAAGAAGAAAGTTTGTGGTTACAGACACATTGTTGTGGCAAAACACTTTGGGCATACAATGAAGAACATCTGGATTTTTTAGAGAACTATGTTAGTGCAAGTTTAAGAGAGCGTGTGCCAAACATTAATAAAAGTATAGCGAGTAGATTGCCTAATTGGATCAAGAGCGCTAGGAATAGAGATGAGGTTTTAAAAGGTATTAATAAACTAAGAAAAAAATTGAACGAAATTTAAAAAATTATTTAAAATCTAATTCAACTAACGCATGCGTT
>NZ_NTZO01000019.1 GCF_002559405.1 Bacillus sp. AFS001701
ATATTGAAAAGTATAAAATTACTTTATTTTTTGGTGTTCCTACAATGTATAACTATTTACAGCAAGTTCCAAATGCTGATCAATTTGATCTTTCTTCCGTAAAACGGTGTGCATATGGTGCAGCTCCCATGCCACCTGAAATTTTAATGAAAAGTATGAAATTATTTAATACAAATCAATTTTTCAGCTTATGTGGATTAACAGAAGGAGGGCCAACAGGAGTTTATCTTTCACCAGAAGACCATGAGCATCATTTCGGAAAAACAGGAAAAACACCATTACTCTATACAATTATTAAAGTAGTCAATAAACAAGATGAAGAAGTTTTACCTGGTGAAGTTGGTGAATTGATCTTAAAAGCTGAAACAATTATGAAGGAATACTATAAAAAGCCGAAAGAAACAGCAGATACGATTAAAGATGGTTGGTTATATACAGGAGATTTAGCTGTAGTAGATGAGGAAGGGTATATCACGTTAGTTGACCGAAGTAAGGATATGCTAATTTCAGGTGGAGAAAATATTTATTCAGTTGAAATTGAAAACGTTTTATATGAGCATAAAGCTATTTTAGAAGCAGCAGTGATCGGTACGCCTGATGCTAAATGGGGAGAAGCCGTAACGGCAATTGTCGTATTAAAGCCAGGGCATCGCCTATCTTTTGAGGAGATTCAAGCTTTTTGCCGTGAAAGAATGGCAGGGTATAAGATTCCTAGAGTTGTTGAATTTATTGAGCAGCTTCCTCGAAATGCATCAGGGAAAGTTCAGAAATTTATATTACGAGAAATGTATTGTAGTGCTAAATCGAAATAGAAATCAAAAAGAGCTCAAACTTTAGAATTAAAAGTCTGAGCTTTTTATTTTGATTCTTAATAAAGACCAGTTGTATAAAGTGATGTGATCGTTTTGGCAATTTCTTCAATAGTATAATGCTGTTCATTTCGAACGATTTCCCATAAGTACATCTCATTTGTAAAAAACCAAGCTCGCGCGACTAGTTCATCGTTTAACTCTTTTCTAGCTAACCCTATTTCTTGTGCATATTTAATATCTATTGAGATGCGATTTATAAACTTTTCACGAATCGTTTTCCATTTGTCTGAAATAATTTCGGATACTCCAATTGCTTGTTCAAAAATTTGCATCATATTTCGCTCATCTTCTGCCATTTTTAGAAAAGAAGTAGCTTGTTTATAAATAATCGATTCAGCGGATTCTTTCGTTTCAGGAAAAAAGTGAGTTTCGGCAATTTTATAAAACCTTTCCATTACACTTTCCATTAATACAATCAAAAGCTCTTCCTTACCTTTAAAGTGTACATAAGCTGTTCCGTATCCAATATCAGCTTTTTTTATCATTTGTGTTATCGTCGCTTTTTGAAATCCTTCTTCAAGAAATACTTCTTTAGCAGCCTCGAGTAGTTTTTGTCTTGTCATCATTGAACGTAATTGACGCTTAGATTCTACTTTGTCATTACTCATACTACGATCCTCCAACATATGTTACTTCTAGCATATAGGTAAATGAATAAAAATGAAAGAAATGACAGAAAAACTATGTACGGATAACATAAAATCAGCTCTTTATGTCTAAACCTTCTTTATTATCAGAAAATATGACATCATGTCATTGACATTATGTCAGTTATTTTGATATGATTTTTTCACAAATAGATTTAAATAATAGATTGATAGAGGAGGAACATTATGAGTACGAAAGTTACAGAAACAAGTTTAGAATACGCAAAAAAAATGGACAGTCTCGATTCTCTTAGACAGTTTAGAGATGAGTTTTACTTAAAACCTGGTTCAATCTATATGGATGGAAATTCATTAGGACTACTTTCTAAAAGAGCTGAACGTACTTTACTAGAATCTTTGGATGATTGGAAGAACTATGGTATAGACGGTTGGACAAATGGAAATCATCCATGGTTTTTCATGGCCGAAAAATTAGGAGAAAAATTAGCTCCGTTAGTTGGTGCTTCTTCTGAGGAAGTAATTGTAACCGGTTCAACGACCGTTAATTTACATCAGTTAGTTGCTACTTTTTTTCAACCAAAAGGTAATCGAAAAAAGATTTTAGCTGATGAGCTTACTTTCCCATCAGATATTTATGCTCTTCAAAGTCAACTACGTATTCATGGACTCGATCCTGAAAAAGACCTTATTTGCGTAAAAAGTAAAGATGGACGTTATTTAGAAGAGGAAGACATTATTCATGCAATGACGGATGAAATTGCATTAATTATTTTACCGACAGTATTATATCGCAGTGGTCAAATTTTAGATATGAAGCGTTTAACTGAAGAAGCTCATAAACGAGGAATTTTAATCGGTTTTGATGGGTGTCATTCAGTTGGATCAATTCCACATTCTTTTAGTGAATGGGACGTTGATTTTGCCTATTGGTGCAATTATAAACACTTAAATGGTGGACCAGGTGGTGTAGGTGGATTATTTGTTAATCGTAAACATTTTGGTTCATTGCCTGGACTTGCAGGGTGGTTTAGTTCAAGAAAAGATAAACAATTTGATATGGAGCATACGCTAACTCCTGCTGAAACGGCTGGTGCTTATCAAATCGGGACTCCACATGTATTAAGCTGTGCACCGTTATTAGGATCATTGGAGATTTTTACAGAAGCGGGAATTGTTGCGATTCGAGAAAAATCACTACAGATTAATCAATTTTTAATGGATTGTATTGAACAAGAATTACCAGACATGGGGTTTTTCATTGGATCTCCTAGAGAGGATGCTCGTCGAGGAGGACATGTCAGTCTAGAGCATGAAGAAGCAGCTCGTATATGTAAGTCTTTGAAAGAAAACGGAATTATTCCTGACTTCAGAGCACCAAATATAATTCGTCTAGCACCAGTAGCACTTTACACTTCTTACGAGGAAGTTTGGGAAGTTGTACAAACACTTAAGAAAATCATGACTGAAAAGCAATATGAAAAATTTAAAAATGAACGTGAAGTTGTCGCGTAAGTTTAGTTGGCTATCTAAGGGGACAAGGGGATGAGATTATGAAGAAATCCACCACTAATTATAAAATTGAAAACGAGCAAGAAAAAGGCTTAAAAAGAGAGTTGAAAACTAGTCAACTAACGATGATTGCAATGGGTTGTGCAATTGGAACGGGTTTATTCCTAGGAAGCGGATTAGCAATAAAAACTGCTGGTCCAAGCGTATTACTTAGTTATGCAGTTGGTGCGTTCATCGTCTTACTGCTCATGGGCTGCTTAGCTGAGATGACCGTTGCACATCCTACTAGTGGTTCGTTTGGAACAATTGCTGAAAAATATATCCATCCTATGGCTGGGTATCTTGTCCGATATTCATATTGGGTGGCACAAGTACTTGCTGTTGGAGTAGAAGTAAGTGCAATTGCAGTCTATATGAAATATTGGTTTCCAACTGTACCTGGAATCGTTTGGATCTCCTTTTTTGCAGCAGTGTTAATCTATATAAATGCTACTAGTGTTAATACGTTTGCAACATTTGAGTATTGGTTTTCAATGATTAAAGTAAGCGCAATTGTTGGTTTTATCCTATTTGGAGCTTATGTCTTGTTTGGAGCATCTAACCACGGGAATATTGGTGTAGAGAACTTAACAAATGACGGAGGGTTTATGCCATTTGGTTGGTGGGGCATGTGGGTAGCCGTATTTATTTCGTTATTTAGTTTTCTAGGAACTGAAATGATAGCGGTTACAGCAGGCGAAGCAAAAGAACCTGATATTGCTGTTCCAAAAGCTCTTAAAGCAACAGTTTTTCGTTTATCAATTTTTTATGTATTAACGATTGGAATCATGCTCATCATCGTTCCTTGGAAATCAGCAGGGGTAGATGAAAGTCCATTTGTAAAGGTTATGGAGATTTTAAATATACCTTTTGCATCAGGCTTTATGAACTTTATTATTTTAACGGCAGCTTTGTCAGCGATGAATAGCCAATTATATGCTTCAACACGTATGGTGTATTCACTTTCTAATAGTAATCATGCACCGAAAATTTTAGGCAAAGTAAGTAAAAAAGGTGTTCCAGTAAATGCTCTTGCAGTTTCAACAGTTGGAATTGTTGTTGCCGGAATCGTAAATGCAGTCCTACCAGATTCCTCTTATGCATTTATGATGGGAATCTCAATGTTTGGTGCGATGTTTACTTGGATGACAATCTTTATTTCACATCTATTTTTTAGAAGGAAATGGGAACAGTCAGGCGGGCGAAAATTACCAGTAAAAATGATCGGTTTCCCTTACTTCACAATTTTAGGAGCGATTTTATTGTTAGGATTAACCATTACTTCTTGGTTTACTGGCTTTAAGATTATGCTTCAATTCGGAATACCATGGCTAATTGTATTATCCATTGCTTACTTATTTATTGATAAAAATAAGGATCATAAAATTCAGCAAAACGATACAGTATTTAAACAAAAGACAGATAAGTTTTAGAGTAGGAAGTTCTTGGGGATTTGTATTTAAATGATAAGAGGATGTCTCATAAGTAAAATTACTTGTGAGACATCTTTTTTTAGATACTTGTAAAATATAAAACATAAATTAGTATATATTTTTGACTGTTGGTAATTTCTATTTATAATGTGATTAAAGAGTAATCCAATATTCTTGAATGGAGTTGAAAGATTATTAATAGTAAAATAGAACTTCAAAATTTATCAATTGCTTTTAAGGACCAAGGTAAAGGAAAGCCAATTGTTTTAATTCATGGTTTTATGGGGAGTCATGCATATTGGGAAAAAGTAATTCCAAAGTTGGCAGAAGATTTTCGAGTAATCGCTATTGATTTACCAGGGCATGGAGATTCCACTTCTATAAAAGAAGAACATTCAATTGAAGATTATGCAGATATGCTTAAAGATCTACTAGATCAATTAAACATTAATCAAGTAACTTTATTTGGGCACTCGTTAGGAGGTTATATTACACTAGCCTTTGCTGAAAGATACTCAAACTATTTAAATGGATTTTCATTAATCCACTCTACGGCTTATCCAGATAGTGAGGAAGCAAAAAAAGGTAGAATGGCAAATGCTGAAAAAGTTAAAAATGAAGGAGTGAAAAACGTAGTCGATGGATTGATTCCTAAACTTTTCTCTCCAAAAAATATTCAAAAAAATAGTTCAGAAATAGATATAGCAAAGCAGATCGGGTATAAAACTTCAGTAGATGGGACTGTTAAGGCCTTAATAAGTATGAAAAATAGACCTGACCGAAATCATGTACTGAACGATACGAATTTACCAGTACTTTTATTAGCAGGTAAAGACGATCAGATTATTCCGCCTGAAAAGACTTTTTCGGTCCAAAAAGAAAATATTAAGACTTCAACTTTAAATAACGCAGGGCATATGAGTATGTATGAGTCCCCTGAAGAATTAGTAAACGAGATGAAGGGTTATTTAAGTTCGTTTTAATGGCAGAAAATTAGAATTAGATAATGTAAAAGAATTAAAAGGGCTTTGATTCAAGAAAATCTCTTGATGTAAAGTCTTTTTTTATGCAATCAATTTTTAATAAACGTGGTAAATTAAGGTGTAGTACTGTTAAGATTAATTAGATAAAGTACATAATGAAAAAGTAAATAAAACAAATCCGCGAGTATTTGGGGGTGTAATAATGTATCGTATTGGACTGGTCGGCCCAGAATGGTCTTTAGAACGAATTTTAAGTTTTTCTAAGGAATATGAACAAGAAATGAAGTTTTTTCCTTTTTCCTATGAGGAACCAGTGGAAACAAAAGAAATCGTAAAGAAACATGATCGAGATGTTGATGTCTGGCTTTTTTCAGGGCAATTACCATATAATATTGCCAAAAAAGATCTATATTCTAGTGAAAAATTATTGTATATTCCACATACTGAGGCTACTGTATATAAAAGTCTGCTTAATATTATGTATCATACTGATAAGTTAATTAGGCGATTAAGCGTTGATATGCCGATGTATTCTAATCTATTAGAGGATGCATTAGAGCAGCTGAATAACCCATTTGATCAGCTTTATATAAAAAGGTTTGAAGGAGAAGAGATAAATTTAGAGGAGATATTACAATTTCATCTTGAATTATGGGAAGCAAATAAAACGGAAGGTGTTTTGACTAATTTTCCAACTATTTATCAAGAATTAAAAAGAAGAGAAGTTCCAGTTGAATGGATCTCAACTAGTAGAGTTGATATTCGGCAAACATTAAAGCTATTAACGGAAAAAGTAAAAGGACTATATTTTAAGGACTCTCAAATTGGAGTAGAGTTGATTGAAATAGAAAATTTTGAGGAGATTATTAAGAAAGCAAAATCACCATATCATTTACAGCACATCGAGCTTCGTATTAAGAATGTGCTTCTAACACTTTGTGAACAATTAAATGGTTCTTTAATTGAAAAAGGGTACGGGAAATATTTAATATACAGTTCTAGAGGTGCAATTGAACGAGAGATTAAACTGTTAGAAAATACGGTCGAACAGTTATCGTTAGAATCTGATTCGAAAGTCTCCGTAGGTATTGGTTTTGGGGAGACGGTTTTTTCAGCAGAAAAACATGCGATTGAATCAATTCAACAGTCAAAAGAGACGAATAATCGAAAAATCATAATTGTGCAAGAGAATGGTGAAATCATCGAGTCAGTTGGTAGAGAAGAAGAGTTTTCATATGCTTATCGAACAGATGACCAAGAATTGTTGCAAAAACTTAAATTAGGCAATATTAGCGTGAAGACATTTCATAAAATCCAAAATCTCATTAAGAGAATGGGGTGGTCCGATTTTACAACAAAGAATTTAGCTGAACAGCTTAATATGACAGAACGAAATGCTAGGCGCATAGTTGCAGATCTGTGTGAAGTAGAATTATTAGAATGTATTGGCGAAGAATCTTTATCTTTCCGAGGGAGACCTAGTAAAATATATCGCTTTAAATAAACATTTCAAAAATGGAGTGTTTATTTT
>NZ_NTZO01000417.1 GCF_002559405.1 Bacillus sp. AFS001701
AACCTATACCAAAAATAATGTTAATCAAGATTCTTATAATTACATATCAGATAAGTATTGGTTTAATAATTATCTATCAACTAGCAATAACAAATTTGATGGATTAGGAGTGAAAGTTGCTGTATTAGATACTATCCAAAGTAAAAATAAATGTTCGTCTCATTATAATAATAAAAATATTCAAGTTGAAAAGACATTTCATGCAGATGAAGTCATATCGACAATTCTTTCAATTTCACCAAATATTTCCCTCTATTGTGCGTCAGTTGCTTCTGCTAGTGGAATGGTTGATATTGATGAACTCTCAATGGGAATTAAATGGGCTATAGAAAAAAAAGTGGACATAATTAATATGAGTTTGGGTTTCGAGAGAAGTAATAAAGAAATAGATTCGCTAATACAACTAGCAAATAAAAAAGGAATTTTAATGATTGCAGCATCTGGAAATCAAGGCAAAAGTATTCTTGAATATCCAGCTTCCTCTCAGTTTGTAATAGGTGTTGGAGCAGTGGACTCGAATGGGAAAAAATGGGTTTATTCAAATTATGGCGATGACTTAGATTTTGTGTTACCTGGGGTCTTTTATGAATCAGAAAAAAACTTTAAACAGGGTACTTCGTATGCGGCTGCAGCTATGACTGGAATAGTAAGTAGATTATTAGAGGAATTCCATTATATTACCCCTTCGATGGTATATGCTAAATTAATTGAAATGACTAATAATGAAAACGGTTTTAATAAATTTATGGGTCATGGAATACCTACATTTCGTAAAAG
>NZ_NTZO01000418.1 GCF_002559405.1 Bacillus sp. AFS001701
TGTTTTGTTATAGTTTGAATTAAATTATTATCGTACAAATAATCCTACAATCGTTCCTGTTAAAACTGAACCTAGCGTAGCAACTAATAATACTTTTAAACCAATTTTAGCAAAAAGCTCTGATTGTTTTTTATCAATTGCAGCAATCGCACCATATATAATACCAATTGATGAAAAGTTAGCAAATGATACTAAGAATGATGATACAATCGCTACAGTTTTTGTTGTTAAATTAGGAATGATTTTTTGGAAATCAAGCATTGCGACAAACTCATTTGCAGCAACTTTTGTACCCATAATAGATCCTGATCGTACTAATTCATCTGTTGGGATACCCATGATGAAAGCAACCGGTGCAAAAACATATCCTAAAATTTCAGTAAATGTCATTCCGATAATCGCATTGAATACGAAATTAATCATTGCAAGTAAACCAATGTAGGTTATTAACATTGCACCTACAATTAAGGCAACTTTACCACCATCGAGTGCACCGTTACCGATGGCTTCAAATAATGACTTTTCTTTAATCATTTCTTTGACATTAATATCTTCATCTTGTTCTGATGTAACAGGACATGCCATTGAAGAAAGAATTAAACCAGAGAACACGTTGATTGGCAGTGCAACTAGTACATATTCAGGGGGAATCATTTGCATATATGCACCTAAGATTGAACATGACACCGCTACTAACGAAGATGTAACAACAACAAATAATCGGTTAGGTGTAAGTTTATGTAATTCAGTTTTAACAGAAAGAATTGCTGTTGTATCACCGAATACCATACTATTTACAGCAACGAATGACTCAATCTTTGGTAATCCTGTAACTTTTGCAACTGCACCACCGATATATTTAATTGCTAACGGTAGTATTCTTGTGTAAGTCAAAATTGATAATAATGAAGATACGAATATGATCATCATTAATACGTTAATCCAGAAATAACCCTTTGTCGATAAATCACCGAATACAAATGAAATACCTTCGTTACCAAAAGATAAAACTTTATTAAAGAAAGAGACGATTTTTTGTAAAACTGTTCTTCCAATTGAGGTTTTTAGCATAAACCATGCTAAAATCAATTGAACCACTAACATAATCGCAACAGCTTTATAGTTAATGTGCTTTTTATCATTAGACATTAGCCAACAAATAATAAGTATCAAGATAATGCCAATGATTGCGATAATATATGACATTTATTTTCCTCCAAACTACAAAATCGTAGAATAATTTCTAATTTGCAATCTTATTGTTTCCAATCAGTATAAAAATATCATTAAATAAAGTAAGGTTTATTTATATAAATAGCTGAACTAATTTCATGCCACCCCACACACCTATAATCCCGCAAATTGCTGAAAATACAGGTGGTGCGGGAATTGGTAATTTAATGAGAGTAAATACAACTCCAACAATTAAACCTGCGATTAAGCTCATAATTATTTCATGCACATTTACTAACTCCTTTATGTTCAACACTTTTTGATATTACGATTGATACAAATTACTGAACGCCAATCTTCTCTGTTAATAGGGTATTATCCCCAAAAATCCTAGCTAATACAAATTATTCCACATAAGAAAACTTTTTTTGTAAATCAAATGGTTGGTAGGTAAAAAGAATATTTTTAAAGAATATATTTGTAAAGAAAATTTTAAACTTAATCACTTTGAATATTTTCAAGATGAAAGGGGCTTTTGAATGAAACAATCACTGTTGCAAGAAATTCATGATTTTACTTTATATGGTGAGTATGAAGATCACTTTGAATACTTAGCAAGCGGAAAAGATGGAGATGTTTTTACTAGAGACAATTATGTAATAAAAGTATTTAAGGAAGATGGGAAAAGTCGAGATGATGGTATGAAACTTCACCTTCTAAAGCGGAGTATATACTATCCAAAAGTACATGCATTTACAAATGATTTTATGGTAAGTGATCGTATATTTGGTGAAACTTTTTATCAATTAGATGGACACAGTAAAAATTTACGTAAGCAATATGAAACAGAGATTAATCAGGCGATATTTGATGCTCAAATTGCAGGTTTAAATGCATTTGACCTACATAATCATAATTTAATGTTATCAAATGACGGCGAGGTTCGAATCGTTGACGTCGGACGATTTTCTATTGAAGAAGAAACTCTCAAGCTACGCTTTTTTAAATCTTTATTTGGAAGTTCCAATCGACGAAACCGCAAACAAAGAAGACGTCATGATCACTCATCCTCAAGGCATCATTACAGACACTCTTCATCATCCAGACGCCACCATCGTAGACATTCAAGTTCATATAGTTCTTACTCTTCCTAAAAATAAATAAATCCCACTTTCTAAGTAAGGTGGCTCTCAGATTGTTGAAATATAAAACGGCCAATAGCGAAAACGAAATTTAGTCGAAAATTATTGATGTTTAAATTCATTTTTATATAAATTTA
>NZ_NTZO01000419.1 GCF_002559405.1 Bacillus sp. AFS001701
AAATAGTTATTTGAATATTTAAAATATTGTTTAATAAGATTAAAAATACATTATTAATGTAGAAAGAGGTGATTAAATTGAACCTAAAAATAATCGTAGATAGCTCTTCAGATCTTCCAACTGAGATATTAAAGAAATACGATATTTCAGTCATACCATTAAGAGTCTATGACCAATTAGAAAAAGAGTATCTTGATGGAGTAAATTTACAATCACATGAGTTAATGCAAAGAATGAAAAATGGAGAGAATTTTACTTCATCTTTACCTTCTTATGATGCAATTTATCAAACTTTAGTCTCATGTAGTAAAGTCCAAAATTGTGTCTATCTTACTTGTTCTGGTGACTTATCTGGTACGTATAATTTTGCACAATTAGTAAAATTAGATATTTTAGAAAATAATCCAAATGCCTCTATTCATATTATCGATACTAGATCAGTATCACTAGGCATTTGCGTATTAGTCATGGAGTTAATAGAAGGCTTAAATAATAATGAATCATTTGAGAATCTAATGAAACAATTAAATCACAATATAAATAAGATCCAACATATTTTTACGATAGAAGATCTCCAATATTTAATACGTGGAGGTCGTGTTGGTAAGTTTGCCGGATTTTTAGGTGGCATGCTAAATATAAATCCGATTATGGAAGTAAGCGAAGGGAAATTTAAACCACTTGAAAAGGTACGAGGTCGAAAAAAAGCATTAAATCGCATGCTTGAACTAATGAAGATCCGAAAAAATGCACTTAGTAAAAATGTTGGAGTTGTATATGGGGTAAGAAATGATTCCACCGAACAATTTATTAAACAATTAAAGGATCTAATTGGTAGTGAACAGATAATAGAAAACTCAGTTGGTTCAGCAGTCGGTGTTCACACTGGTCCTAGTGCAATAGGAATCTTTTTTCTAGCAAATTAGGAAAAATTCGACTCTCAAAGTGGTGAGAGTTTTTTTGTTTAGTAAAACTTTCAATTAAAAAATAGATAGATATAATAAAAAATAGTTTAAAAGGAAATAAGTACACAATTTTGTAACTTATAAAGAGATAATTAAGGACTATTGATGGATTGTCGTTTTTTACAACTGCAAATAAAAACATCAAAAGTACAAACAAAATACCCAAAACTGCAATTAAAATCATCAAATGTACAAATAAAAATGTTAAAACTGCAAATAAGAAGCTCCAATCTTTATGCAACGTTCAAAATAAGCTTAAAATCTAGAGAATCTTCTATAAAAAGCTTTCAATTAGAACAATAATGAAGTGCTATGCAAATAATGTCTAGTTTATTATGATTATCGATCCATTGTGTTTACGAACTCCATCCATAGGCATTAAAATGGAATTTCACGTACCGGATTTAATTTGAATAAATTATAAAAAGACATAATAAATCGATAATGGATAACAAAATTCTATTAAAATCTAAAATCCCACCCTAAACCCCTAAAACTATATCACATAAATCCCAAAATTAACCTCCAATTTTCCCCCACAATCTTACATACCTAAATCATTTTACTAAACCGTATTTAACTTTTTTGGTAAAATAAAATGGAGTAAGATTTATTAATCGTCATTTTACATAATTAAATT
>NZ_NTZO01000420.1 GCF_002559405.1 Bacillus sp. AFS001701
ATGCGTTAGTTACATAAGAATATTTTTAATAAGTTGACTCTGTTAAACTAAATTGTTGATTTTTGCGTACTAAAAAAGACTGTATTCACCAAACAGTCTTTTTAATGCTTTTTTAACTTAATCCATATTCAGATCATCTAAACGAATTTCAACCACTTTATCCGCCAACCAATATTCAAGTATCTTCTTGTTCTTTTTATCAACATATCCGATGGTATCGCACCCTTGCTCGACATATTTAAAATAATTTGGTCCATATAACGAAATGATCTTTTCTTTTGAATCGCCTAATCCGATTCCCTTACTGGTTTTAAGGTCAGACTGTTTTTCACTGTCATTGATATTACCGATGGCTAGTCTGACGATTTCTCCTTTGTTTTCCCCATTGATGATGGAAGCAGTTGTTAATCCATTTTTCCAAAAGTAGTAATCGTAGGCATCATTATCATCTTTTTCCAACGGTTTGCCAAAGCGTTTTGTGTAAGCTGAAGTATTAATATTATCGTGTAGCTCTACTTTATCGAAGATTTCATTTGAAAGGTCTGTGGATTTTACAAATTTTGTATAGAATGGATCGTCTTCAAGGAATCTGTACGAATTAACAATCAAGCCAAATGCAATTAAAAAAATAAAAACGAAAATCATTTTTTTCTTCATAGAATCTCCTAACATTTACCCTTAACACATATATTTTACCATAAAATTCCAAATAATTATGCAACTAAACTGCCAT
>NZ_NTZO01000421.1 GCF_002559405.1 Bacillus sp. AFS001701
AAAGATTTACTTAACTAAAAAAAAGTAGAGACTAGATTGTTATTACCCCAGAAAATTAATCTGAGATTCATATTGTTCTACCATATGCAAAGGTGGCTGAGCATCAACACTTAATTCTCTAGGTAAGATAAACTACGAAAAAAATGCCTTTCAAATTAAATGAAAGGCATTTTTGGTATAAAATTAAGCAGCTAAAGCATTACTGTATAGTTGGCGCATGCTTGGAATTAATCAAACAGAAATGAAATTAGAGGGAAAATCCTCTCGTTTTATTTTCATTTAAAATCCGTAAATTAGATTGTTTTCATCACATCAATTACTTTATCAATATCATTTTTCGTAATCCAATAATGTGTAGCAAAACGCATCATGCCGTCTTCTTCTGGCGCAAAAGTGATGATTTTGTTCTCTTTAAAAATTTGTTCAATTTCTTCAGGACTTCTTCTCATATCTGTCATTTGGAAGAATACTAAATTGATATGAAGTTGAGATGTATCAACCTTAATTCCAGGGATTTCAGTTAATCTATTAGCTAAATATTGAGCATTTTCATGATCTTCGTGTAAACGTTTCGTCATTTTTTCTAATGCGATTATACCAGCGGCTGCTAAAAATCCAGATTGTCTCCAGCCTCCACCTAGTAATTTACGTTTCTTTTTCGCTTTTTCAATAAATTCTTTACTTCCGGCAAGTATTGAACCTACAGGTGCACAAAGTCCTTTTGATAAACAAAACATTACTGTGTCACTATATTGAGATAATTCTTTAACATCCATTTTTAAATAAGTAGCAGCATTAAAAATTCTTGCGCCATCTAAATGCACAGGAATATTTGCCTCTTTTGCTATGCTATAAACTTGCTTCATATAGTCGATATCAACTACTGAACCATTTGAATAAGCATTTTCTAAACAAATTAATGAAGTTTCTGGAAAATGGAGATCATCAGGTCGGATCGAATGTTTAATTCGTTTAATATCCATCTTGCCGTGAGTTGTTTGTAATGTTCTTAGGTGAACACCTGCAATAATTGAAGCTGCTCCTACTTCATGTTCGAATATATGACAATCCTCTCCAAGAATGACTTCAGTACCACGATCACAATGTGTAAACAAAGCAAGCTGGTTACCAAATGTTCCACTTGGTACAAATAAAGCAGCTTCTTTTCCAACCATAGAAGCAGCTAGAATTTCTAATTTTTGTACTGTTGGATCATCCCCATAAACATCATCGCCGACTTCGGCTAAAAACATGGCTTGTCTCATTTCGTCTGTAGGATTTGTTACAGTGTCACTTCTTAAATCGATAAACTTCATTTTCATTCCCCTTTTTTGCTGTTTTCAGAATTATCTAAACTAGTTTAATAGACGCATCGAGATTTGATTTATAAGATAATCACCCATCTCATTGTCGGAAATTGGCGGATAAATTCAGTCATTAAATGAATTGTTTTTTTCAAATTCCTTTAAACCCATAAGCAAAAGTTTCTCAGTAATATCCTCAATTCCAGTATGATGATCTGTTGCAAATTGTTTAATCTTTTCTTTTATTGAATCTTTCACAAAAATAGTTAGTTGTTCTTGATTACTCGTAAACACAATAAAACCTGGTCTAGTAGAAAGCTTACCATCAATTAAACAGTTTTGTAAAATTTCAAAATCTTGTTCAATTTGTGCATCAAGATATGGTAGTTTAATAGGTTTTATGTCGACCTTAATTGAGTTGTTGATAATATATAGATTCATATTTTGATGTCCAATGTGTTTATAAAAAGAATCGATAATGCCAAAAATCGGAGCGCTAATTGACTGAGGGATTGGAAATTGAAAAGAGATCATACCTCTTTTCGTACTATGACTGGCTTTCTTCATTTCATAAACTTTTCTAAAACCACGACTTGTAAGTTCTTCTTTATTTAAAAGTTCACCCATATTCGTTTTTGCAACGATTTCAGAGGTCTCATTAAGCTCGATGATACGGGCTTTTTCGTTCGAGTTTGGAATTTCATATAGTCCAAATAAGTAAAATTCTAAGTCCTTTGTAAAAAAAGACTTTTTTCTTGATGCATTTTTTTGTGAGAATTTTAGATTTTCAATTTCTTCTTTTGGAATAAATACAGTTAGTCTACCTTTAAAATTTACTTTACTTGCGTTAATTTTCCCTGTTTTTATATATTGGTGGATTGTTGCTTTCGATACTCCTAATAAATTAGCTGTCTCAAGAACAGTTAGTCCTACCGGTTTTACCGTTTGGGACTTTAACTGATTAAGATCCTCTAAATAAAACCTCATTGTCCCATCGATTTGCCAATCCTCATAAACAAGTTTGAGTTTCTTAGCCTTTACATAATTGTAAATCGTTTGTTTCGATACACCTAACAGTTCTACAGCCTCATTTGTTGTAACAATCTCTTTCATTTTTTGATCTTGTTCTAACATTTGAATTCTTCCTTTTTTATTGTTTTATTACCTCATTATATCATAATTATTTCCAACAAATTGTTAAAAAGTTATTAAATAGATACAACTAAATCTATTTATTT
>NZ_NTZO01000422.1 GCF_002559405.1 Bacillus sp. AFS001701
TTTATGCACAGTATAAAATTAATATTTTTTACTTATTGAAAATTATATGGAAAATTTAAATGAAATTTTAGTCAAATTTTCATCTGATTTTCAGAAAAGAATTTTAATATTAATTGAACAGATCATTAAGCGTCTTTTAAACGAAATCTTTATCATTAATTATAAAAATGAGAAAAAAGGTTTGAAGGATCGAACTCAGGCGAACAAGGGAGGGGAATTTTAATCAGAAATCCAAAAACTAAATATAAACAAAGTGGTGTAATAAATATGAAATTATTTAAACAATTAAGTCAGGAAAATAAACATTTAATGATTGCAACAATCTTAATGCTCATTTATGTTTCTCCTCTATTCATATTAGGAGAAAATGCTCATATTAGAGTACATGATAATTTAGATTCAAATATTGCGTGGTATAAAACACTTAGAAACTCAGGGCAATTATTTGGTAAATTAAATTCCACAATCCCGCAAATCATTAACGGATTGCCTAGAAATGCCTATGGAACGGAATTTAGTGGTATACAGTGGCTAAATAATCTTTTTCCGCCAATGCTAGCTTATTCCATAGGTCAGACAATTACCAGAGTTTTTGCGTTTCTTGGGATGTATCTCTTGTTAAAAAAGCATTTTATAACATCAAAAGAAAATTACCTAATTAGAGTTTGGGTCGCACTTGCATTTGCACTAACTCCATTTTGGCCGTCTGGAATGCTAAGTACATTGGGGATGCCACTTGCACTATGGGCGTTTCTAAATATAAAAATTGGAAAATATTCCTGGAAAGACTGGATTACTCTTATATTATTACCCTTCTATTCTAGTTTTGTATTAGGATTCTTTTTCTTTTTAGTATTTATGGGATTGCTATGGTTAAGAGATATATTTGTAAAAAAGAAAATCAATTTAGTGTTCTTTTTAAGTATTTTATTAATGACTTTAATGTATTTAGCAATAGAATATCGCCTTGTATTTTCACTAGTCATTCCATCTGAACCAACAAGTAGAAATGAGTTTTTAAGCTCTACATTGGGTTTTTGGCATACGATTCGATTAGTGTTTAAGAATTATTTTTTAGGACATACCCATGTTTTAACTCTTCACACTCTAGTCATTGTACCTTTATCTTTTATTGTTTTCTGGACTTTAAGAAATAAAAAAAGAGATAGTATTGAAAAAAGATTTCTATACTTATTTATTCTTAATTTTTTATTATCCGTTTGGTACGCTTTTTGGTTTTATAAAGGATGGAAGCCAGTAAAAGAACAATTTCAACTTTTAAATACGTTTAACTTTGCTAGATTTCATTTTTTAAGACCTTTAATAATCTATTTAATGTTTGCTGTCGGAGCCTATCTTCTTTGGTTAAAGGGAAAAGGTTGGCAAAAGTTTGTGAAGATTTGTTTAGTAGTTCAAGTAATTGTCATGTTTTGTGCTAATGACGAAATTGTATATCGAGTAGCGGGGAAACCATCATTTAAACAATTTTATGCAGTAAATCAATTTAATGAAATCTCGAAATATATTGGAAAACCTAAAAATAGTTATCGGGTTGCAAGTATAGGCATTCACCCTGCGATTGCTCAGTATAACGGTTTTTACACGCTCGATACGTATAATAATTTTTATTCGTTAAAGTATAAGCACCAATTTAGAAAAATAATTGCACCTGAACTTGAAAAAAGCCCCTTGCTTGAAAATTACTTCGATCATTGGGGGGGAAGATGCTATTTATTTGTAGCAGAACTAGGTAAAAATTATGAATTTAAAAAGAACTCAAACGTAAAAATCCATCATCTACAACTAAATATTAACGAATTTAAAAAGATGGGTGGGGAATATATTTTTGCGGCTGTCCCAATTGAAAATGCTAAAAGTAATAGTCTTAGATTGATGAAGATTTTTAATGATCATAATTCTGCATGGCGCATCTATCTTTACGAAGTAAAATAACCACTTGAAAAGGACGTGATTATACATGATACCTTTATTAACAATTGTTGTACCTTGTTACAATGAACAGGAAGTTTTTGAAGAAACAGCCTATCAACTCACATACTTACTTGAAGAATTAATATATGATTCTCTTATTTCAGATGATAGTAAAATTCTATTTGTAGATGACGGAAGTAAGGATCGAACATGGGAATTAATAGAAAATGAAAGTAACAATAATCAATTTGTTAAAGGATTAAAGCTTGCTAAAAATGTAGGGCATCAAAACGCACTCATAGCTGGGCTTGAAATTGGAAACAAGCAATCCGATTGTGTAGTTTCAATTGATGCGGATTTACAAGATGATATTAATGTAATACGTAAATTTGTAGAAAAGTATTTAGAGGGTTTTGATATTGTTTATGGCGTAAGAGACAGTAGAGAAACAGATACTTTCTTTAAGCGTTCAACAGCACTTGGATTTTATCGATTCATGGGGAAAATAGGGATTCATCTAGTTCCTAATCATGCTGATTTCCGATTAATGAGTAAACGGGCATTAGATGAATTATTCAAATATAAAGAAACAAATTTATTCTTAAGGGGACTAGTACCTCTTGTAGGCTTTCCTTCAACTAATGTTTATTACGATCGAAAAGAAAGATTTGCGGGTGAATCAAAATATCCATTAAAAAAGATGCTATCGTTTGCCTTTGACGGGATCACCTCATTTAGTATAGCTCCGATTAGATTTGTCTCCCTGCTAGGGTTTTTATCCATCATATTTAGTTTAATAGCAGCTGGCTATGCAATCGTTCAACATATATTAGGGAATACAGTTAGTGGATGGCCATCATTAATGGTCTCCATTTGGTTTGTAGGTGGAGTTCAATTAATGGGTATTGGAATGATCGGTGAGTATATTGGAAAGATTTATCACGAAGTTAAAAATCGACCTAGGTATGCTATTGAAACAGATTTATATACAATGATCGATTCTGAACTAGTAAATCAGGTTCAAAAATGAATAAGACATTTTTCCGTTTTATTGCAGTAGGAATTGCAAATACAATCGTAGGATTATCATTCATTTATTTACTACTTCATTTATTTGGTTTATCTTATTGGATTTCAACATTTATTGGAAATTCTTTAGGAGCATGTATTAGTTATATTTTAAATCGGAATTTTACATTTAAGAGCCAAGACTCAGTAAAAAAAAGTATTCCAATGTTTATCATTGTCATTTTAACTTGTTATTTTATAGCATTTAATCTTGGAGCTAAAATAATTGATTATATTTTAAATTTACAGGGTTTTATATCTCTAAATTTTAAAAATGATTTAGCTGTTTTAATTAGTTCTGGGTTATATACGATTTTAAATTATTTTGGTCAAAAATTACTTGTTTTTAAAAATAAAAATATGACTAAAAAACAACTTGAAAACGAAAGAATGTGATCAAAATGAATATTTTAGTACTCGGCGGAGCTGGTTATATAGGATCACACGCAGTATACATGCTGATTGAAAATGGCGTAAATGTAATAATTGTTGATAATTTGCAGACAGGATGCCATTTTTTATCACGGGGATATTCGAGATAAAGAATTTATAAAGTCAGTTTTTCTAAATGAAAAGATAGATGGTGTGTTACATTTTGCAGCAAATAGTCTAGTTGGTGAATCAATGGAAAAACCGTTGGAGTATTTTAGCAATAATGTATTTGGCACACATGTTTTACTAGAAGTGATGAATTTAGTTTAATGTTAAATATATCGTATTTTCATCTTCAGCTGCTGTTTATGGTGAACCTAAAATCGTACCGATCTCAGAAGACTTCAGTACAGATCCAACGTACACATATGGTGAAACAAAATTAATGATGGAAAAGATGATGAAATGGAGTAGTTTACCATATGGTATTAATTGTTTCCCTAAGATACTTTAATGTAGCCGGAGCTAAAAGTTCAATCGAAATTGGAGAAGATCATTCTCCTAAAGACGCATTTAATACCATTAATTTTACAAGTTGCTTTAAATCAAAGAAAAGAGACTACTATTATTGGAGATGATTATAACACTCCAGACGGGACGTGTATTAGAGACTATATTCATGTTGAAGATTTAGTGAATGCACATTTACTAGCACTTAATTACCTTTTTAATGGTGGAAAAAATGATATTTTTAATCTTGGAAATAATAAGGGGTATTCAGTATTACAAATTGTTGAAACAGTTCGTCGAATAACTAAGCATCCAATACCATACAAAATCAGTTCAAGAAGAAAAGGCGACCCAAGTATTCTAGTTGCTTCTTCAGATAAAGCTAAAAAAGTTTTAGGATGGACAGTAAAAAATGAAGACATCGATTTGATTATTAAAGATGCTTGGAAATGGCATAAAACGAATCCAAATGGTTTTAAGATCAAATATACTACTCAATATAATTAGATTTCTAATTTAATCTAAAATCATAGTTTTGTAGAAGTTGATTTACACACTAAAAACCTTCACTCTAAGTGAAGGTTTTTTCGTAAATTTAATGCCCACTTATCCTATTAATGTTTTTCGGAGATAGAAAAATGATATAATATCACTAGTCGATTTATGGAGGTACGAGTATGAATCAGCAGGAAATCATATTACAATTAGAAAATTATGTTCGAAATCTTCATCAAGGTGATAGTTCTGGACATGACTGGCATCATATAGACCGTGTTAGAAACTTAGCTGTACATATTGCTAAAAAAGAAAATGCAAATCAATTCATCGTAGAATGTGCTGCATTAATTCACGATGTAATAGATGATAAATTACATGATGATCTTGAAGTTCAAAAGATACAATTAGAATCAATTCTAAATGAATTATTAAATAGTAATGAAGACGTAAAATCAATATTATACATCATTGAAAATATCTCCTATAAAGGAGGTAATGGGGTTATTCCAACTTCTTTAGAAGGTAAAATTGTACAAGATGCTGATCGTTTGGATGCAATTGGAGCAATCGGTGTTGCTAGAACGTTTGCGTACGGAGGTAAAAAAGGTCGTAGTATGTTTAACCCAGAGTTTAAAATAAGAGAAAACATGACAATCGAAGAATATAGAAGTGACAAAAGTTCTTCGCTACATCACTTCTATGAAAAAATATTAAAACTAAAAGACTTAATGAATACAAAATCAGCATTAGAATTGGCAGAAAAAAGACATTTATTTGTAGAAAAATTTATCGATGAATTTATGAAAGAGTGGAATTTTAAA
>NZ_NTZO01000423.1 GCF_002559405.1 Bacillus sp. AFS001701
AGCAGTAAGTTTTTGATTTTTATATATTAAATATAAAAGCAAATATTTTGGTGGAGTTAAGGAGTTTTTTACTTCCTCATCAGTTTTTTGCCAATTTTTTCGTACTCGAATCATTAAACTTGTTAAATCATCTAGTAGAAGTTTGTCGTTTTCGGTTAACAAGGAAGAGCACACCTCCTAAATTATGATTTAAAGTTGTTCATAAAGTGGGTATTGTACGTATAGGTTACCAATATTCGAAATCATTTTCAAGAATGGAGTGAATTTAGTCAAGATTTTTAAATTTGTCAAGTTTTGGTTGTATAGTATCTATAGTGTTTTGTAAATAGTATGATAAAAGACATTGGTAGGGGTGAAGTTCAATGTTTAAGTATTTTAAGTTTAAAATAAATGATACTGTTCAATTTGTAAAGAACGATGGACATTTCTATCGAGTGATCGGGTACAGGATCGAAAAAAGTATTTATTTAAATGATGAGTACAGTAGCATTATATACGAACTCTTACGAGAATTTGATGGTCTTCAAGTTGACGCTGAAGAAGAAGAATTAGTAAGCGTATCAAACTTTGATGAATTCTACGGTTCAATGTTTGAAAAACTAGGTACATTTACAATTAAGTTTGCTAAAAAACAAGAAGATGTAAAGAAAACAAACATGGGTGAAGCCTCATCTGTGGACGAACTATTAGATAAATATAATGATTATCGAAGACTGGCAATACTTTTTAAAGATTGTCTTTACGATTTAGCTGCCGAAAATGTTCTAAATGAGCTCACCGATTTTTCTGAATCAAAAAAAGATTACATGCATTAAGCATGTAATCTTTTTTTGTTTGTTTTAATTGTAACAGATTTTTTTTGAAATTTACTTTCATAGACCAATTCTGTTACTTTCGCACAGATTGCAACAGAAAGAATTGTATATCCTACTTCATTCCATGACAGGTAGGATAGTGAACAAAGAAGAATGACAGCATCAAAAATAAAATATACTTTACCGATCGATATTTTTGATTTTTTGCTCATTATTATTGTTATTAAATCATCTCCACCAGTTGCTCCACCACTTCTTAGAATTAACCCTAAACCAAGCCCAGCGAATATTCCACCTAAAATAGCGGGTATCCAAAGATGATTTCCAAAGCTAAATGTAATATTAGAAGATGTTTTTTCTATTAGAGAATAAAAAACAGAAAACGAGATGGCTCCGATGGTAGTATTGATTAATAATTTTCTACCTAAATACAATCCAGCGATCAAGATAATTGGAATATCGAGTAGCAAAGTTGTAATTGAAGGTGATATATTTAGTGCGTTCTTTACTAATAGAGCAATACCAATAAATCCACCTTCAGCTAAATTATTTTGATAATGAAAATGATACAGTGTAGTGGCTAAAATAAATGAACCAATTAAAATCATTAAGGTCTCACCCAAACGATTGTTACTCATTGTTATTTCCTCTTTTCGTAGTTAGTAGTTAAAAGTACAGCTTATAAACTAACTACGTACATATAGAGCTCGTAGTTAGTTTTTTGGCTTTCTAACTACATAGCTATATATCATTGAAGAAATAACATAATCGCCTGTCAACCATAGTTTCGCCTACCTTCAGTTTTATTTTAGAGTTCTTTTGGTTCTCTAAATTAAAACTGCTAAGTGTAGGATAAGTCTTTACGTTGCCAAATGCTCCTTCGAGCAATCATGGTTACACGTCCTTTTTACCAGTTTTGTTAGAAAAATCTAACAGGTGAAAAATAAGTTCTATAAGAACTTATTCTTAATTTTATCATATGCGAAAATATTTGAAAAAAGAAAAGAATTAACAAAAATCTACAAAAAGTTAGAAGTAAGGAAAGGAAAGTAGAAGAGGAATATGTTTTGAAGAAATAAATGTGAAATGTTTCACAAATTAGACATAGCAATTTCGATTAAAAGGATATATATTATATTTGTAAACAATAATGTGAAATATTTCACAATATAATTTGATTAATTGGGACGTTTTGAATCCAAACTGGGTAATTTATGTCCAACATCAGAGGAGGAGAGCCAAATGGCTGTTCAAGAAAAAATTGTAAATGAAACTAGAAACGCTTCTAAAATGGTAAATGACTTAGTCTTAAAAGGACAAAAAGCATTAAAAGAATTTGAAAGATTTAATCAAGATCAAATCAATGAAATTGTACATTCGATGGTTCTAGCTGGTTTGGATCAACATATGCCACTCGCAAAAATGGCAGTTGAGGAAACAGGGCGTGGGATCTATGAGGATAAAATTATTAAAAATATATTTGCTACAGAATATATATGGAATTCAATAAAAGATAATAAAACAGTTGGGATTATAAGAGAAGATCAGCAAGCTGGAATAACAGAAATTGCTGAACCTGTTGGGGTAATTGCAGGTGTCACTCCAACAACTAATCCTACATCAACAACATTATTTAAAGCAATCATTGCGATTAAAACAAGAAACCCAATTATTTTCGCTTTTCATCCTTCCGCACAAAAATGTAGTAGAGAAGCAGCAAGAATCGTTCGTGATGCGGCAATAAAAGCTGGAGCACCTGAAAACTGTGTACAATGGATTGAAGTCCCTTCAATTGAAGCAACAAAGTGTTTAATGAATCATGAAGGAGTTGCACTTGTTTTAGCAACAGGTGGTGCTGGAATGGTTAAATCGGCTTATAGTACAGGAAAACCTGCTTTAGGGGTTGGACCTGGTAATGTACCATGTTATATCGAGAAATCTGCTGAAATAAAGTGTGCAGTGAATGATCTTATTCTTTCAAAAACATTCGATAATGGAATGATTTGTGCATCTGAACAAGCAGTTATTGTAGATAAAGAAGTTTATGAAGAAGTGAAAGCAGAGTTAAAAGCAAATAATTGTTATTATGCTACTAAAGAAGATAAAAAGAAATTAGAAAAGCTCGTCATAAATGAAGCTACATGTGCTGTATATGGTGACATTGTTGGTAAATCTGCATATGAAATTGCAACGTTAGCAGGAGTCAATGTACCAGTAGATACAAAAATTCTTATCGTTGAATGTGAAAACGTGGGTGCAAATGAACCTTTAACAAGAGAAAAACTAAGTCCAGTTTTAGCTGCGATTAAAGTAAATGGAAAAGAAGAAGGGTTTAAACGTTGTGAAGAAATGTTAGAGCTAGGAGGATTAGGTCATTCGGCAGTTATTCATAGTAATAATGAAGATATTCAAAAAGAGTTTGGACTGAGAATGAAAGCTTGTCGTGTTATTTTAAATGCTCCTTCAGCACATGGTGGAATTGGGGATTTATATAATGCGTTTATTCCTTCTCTTACATTAGGCTGTGGATCGCACGGTAAAAACTCTGTATCGACAAATGTAACAACTGTCCACTTATTAAATATTAAAAAATTAGGAAGAAGAAATATGAATATGCAATGGGTCAAACTGCCACCAAAAATTTATTTTGAAAAATATTCAACACAGTATTTAGAAAAAATGCCTAATATTAAAAAAGCATTTATTGTAACTGACGAAGCAATGGTTAAATTAGGTTATGTTGACGTGATTAAATATTATTTAGAGAAAAGACAAGAGAATATTCAGTTTGAAATCTTTTCAGATGTAGAACCGGATCCTTCAGATGTTACTGTAATGAAGGGTGCAGATAGAATGTTATCATTTGAACCAGATACTATTATTGCTTTTGGTGGTGGGTCAGCTATGGACGCAGCCAAGGGTATGTGGATGTTTTTTGAATACCCAGAAACTACTTTAGACGGACCTAAACAAAAATTCTTAGATATTCGAAAAAGAGCTTATAAATACCCTAAATTAGGTCGGAAAGCTCAGTTTGTCGCAATACCAACTACTTCTGGTACTGGTTCAGAGGTTACACCTTTTGCTGTAATTACTGATAAAGCTAACAATATTAAATATCCTTTAGCTGATTATGAATTAACGCCTGATGTTGCAATTATTGACCCACAATTCGTATCAACTGTTCCAAAAAGCATTACAGCAGATACAGGTATGGATGTATTAACTCATGCAATTGAGGCTTATGTAAGTGTCCTAGCTAATGACTATACAGATGGATTAGCATTACAAGCTATAAAATTAGTGTTTAAATATTTACCTAGAGCATACAAAGATGGAAACGATTTTGAAGCACGTGAAAAAATGCATAATGCATCAGCTATCGCAGGTATGGCGTTTGCAAATGCATTCTTAGGAATTAACCACAGTTTAGCGCATAAAATTGGAGCGGAATTCCATATCCCACATGGCAGAGCAAATGCAATCTTAATGCCGCATGTTATAAGATACAATGCAAAAAAACCAACTAAGTTTACAGCATTTCCTAAATATAAGCATTTCATTGCGGATGAGCGATATGCTGAAATTGCTCGTTTCCTAGGCCTTCCAGCTTCAACAATTGAAGAAGCCGTGGAAAGTTTAATTACAGCAGTTATTAAGTTAGCTAAGGAATTAAATATAAATATGAGCATCGAAGCACAAGGAGTTACTGAAAAAGAATTTTTAGAAAAAGTTTCATATTTAGCTGATCGTGCTTTCGAAGATCAATGTACTACTGCAAATCCAAAACTACCTCTAGTAAAGGAATTAGAAGAAGTTTATCTGAATGCTTTCAAAGGATGTTAATGAATTTTTCATTAAGGAGCACCTATACAGGTGCTTCTTTTTTGACTAATTATATTTTGATATAATAGTCATATTGAAAGTGGTGATTAATGATGGAGTTAAAAAAGCAAAATCCATGGTTTAAGGTAATAATAGATGTTGAACATAAAAATCAAACAGTGGAGTCTTATTTAAAAAATGTGTGGCAGTTTCCAAAGAAGTTGCTACATGAATTAAGGATGGCAAAAGGTTGTAGGATTAACGGAGAAATTAAACCTTGGAATACAATCCTTTTGAGTGGTGACCAAGTTGAAATGCAATTGTACATAGAAGAGGAATATGGTGTAATTCCACAGGAACAATCTATTGAGGTCTGCTACGAAGACGAACATTTACTTATTGTTAATAAACCGTTTGGAGTCGACACACATCCGAATGAAAAAGGACAGTTAAATACATTAGCAAATGGGGTAGCATTTCATTTTCAAGAAAATGGATTAAAAACAAAAGTACGCCATATACACCGCCTCGATAAAGACACTACTGGTGGAGTCGTATTTGCAAAACATGCATTAAGTAGTTCAATTCTAGATTCGATGTTAAGTCAACGTAAAATAAAACGTACCTATACTGCTATAGTTGAAGGGAATGTTAAATCACCTAAAGGTACAATAAATGAAGCGATTGGTAGGGATCGACATCATCCTACCAGAAGAAGGGTTTCACCAAAAGGCGATAAAGCAATTACGCATTATAAAAAAATAAGGCATATATCAAAGTTGAACATAACGATATTAGACTGTCAGTTAGATACTGGTCGAACACATCAAATCCGAGTTCATTTAAGTTTTTTAGGTCATCCATTAATTGGAGATCTATTGTATGGTGGGAAACAAAAATTATTGAATCGTCAAGGATTACACGCTAGTAATGTACAATTTACAAATCCTTTTACGAAAGAAAATTTATCGATTGATATCCCATACCCGTCGGACATAAAACAAATACTTAACGAAAAGTGAGATGAATGAAATGTTATTAGAAGTCATTGCCACAAACGTAAAAGATGCACTAGATGCAGAAAGGTTTGGGGCAAATCGGATCGAATTAGTTACTGGAATAAAAGAGGGAGGATTGACACCAAGTTACGCGACAATTAAACAGGTTGTTCAAAGTGTCTCAATTCCAGTGCATGTAATGATTCGACCACATAGTCGTTCATTTCTATATGATCAGTATGATCAAGAAGTAATCTTAAGCGATATTGATGTATGTAATGAGCTCGGAGCAGCTGGTATCGTTTTTGGAGCCTTGACAAAAGAGAATACAATTGATGAAAATCTTTTAAAAAAAGTAACAGCTCGAGTAAAAGATATGAACTTTACATTTCATAGAGCAATAGATGAATCAAATGATCTGCTATCAGCTATCGATACATTAAAACAATACCCTGAGATTACGCATGTATTAACATCTGGCGGTTTTGCTAGTGCAATTGATGGGAAAGAAACAATAAAAAATATGATTGAACTGACAAAAAAATCGAATCTAAAAATTTTAGCAGGAAGCGGATTATCCATTGAAAATGTATCAGACTTCATTGAATTTACGAATGTAGAAGAAATTCATTTTGGTTCTGGGGTTCGAAAAAATAACTCTGCAATTGAAGAAATTGATTCTTCTTTAATGGAAAGTTTGCGAAAAAGGTTAGTACGAAATGTTTGAATAAATCAATGTTATTTTCAAATAATAAAAAAGTAGTCCGCAAAAACGGACTACTTATAATACAGCTTTATACAATTTTATTTATTATTTACCGATAAATTGTTGAGTCCAAGCATTTGATCTTGAATCATAACCAACACCAATTTGAGTTAAGTTAGGATTTAAGATATTTGCACGGTGACCAGCACTGTTCATCCAAGCAGTAACCACTTCTTCAGGTGTTTTTTGACCTTTAGCAATGTTTTCTGCTGCATAGCTATAAGTGATTCCGAATTGTTTCATCATATCAAATGGTGATCCATAAGTCGGTGAAGTGTGATCAAAGTAATTCTTGTCAGTCATATCTTGTGATTTTAAACGTGCTGTTTTAGATAATGTTGCATTAACAGTAAACGGTTTTAAACCAGCTTTTGTACGTTCAGCATTAGTTAATTCAACAACTTTTGATTCATAAGCTGATAATGATGCTGAATTTGACGGTGTTTCTGTTGATGGTTTAGATGGTGTAGTTGGTACCGTCGGTTTTGTTGATGGTGTTTCAGGTTTAGCCGGCGTTGTTGGTACTGTTGGTTTTGTTGATGGTGTTTCAGGTTTAGCCGGTGTTGTTGGTACTGTTGGTTTTGTAGTTGTATTTGAACTATTACCTTGTTTTAGTTGAGCTTCTAATTGTTGTTTAATTGAATCTTGAAGCTTCGTCATATCAATACCAAATTTAGATAAATCTATTTTACCGTTAGTAGTGTTTAAGCTTGGTAGATTAAAGTAGCTAAATAATACATTATTTAAATCAACTTTTTGAGTATATGCTTTTGTATCCTTATTAATTGTATCCGCGTGTACTGCAGTTACAGGAGCACCCACTAGTAGAGTAGCAGCCAATGTTGATAATGAGATTACTTTTTTCATGTCTTATTCCTCCATTTGTTTGGTTATTGTCTCGCTGTACAAGTAATACTTTAGCATGAAAACGCATGACATAATTATGGGAAATAATGGGGAGCCAAATTTGAGGATTTTTTTGGTAGTACTGTTTTAGTACAGAAATAAAAAAAATCGTTGTTATGACAACTATTTTACTAGAATAATATTTGATAAGTATCATAAATTTTTGCTTAAAATTTCCATTAAAAAAGTTTGAAGTTAAGCAAACGTCATATTTCCTCGTTATAATACAGGAAGAAAAATCCAGTTTTGTTGTTATCCAGTTACGATTGTAATCATTCTGTAATAAACGTATTGATGGTGAATAATTTGAAATTATTTATTGATGATACTAGTCCAGTTCCATACGATTTTAAATTGGCAAGAACCTTGAGGAATGATTAAAAGAATGTAAACATCAGCAATTTCACAAATATACCTAGATTATAAGCTACGATTTAGGAAAGAAAATGGGTTAGACTATATAAAGAGGTTTATTGCACATACTTTGTGTTTTTAAAATGGAATTTTAAAAAAATCATTAATAATAGAAGAAATGATACAAAACGCTAAAATTACATAGAGCTATTTATGAATAAAAGGACACTAATTAAATTAGTGTCCTTTAAACTTTCCTTCATATATATAGAAGCGAAATTACATAACTCGGTTTACTTAATTAATACATGCTTCTCTATCACAGACTTATGCACGTTATAATAATTTGTAATAACAGGAAGTATATCCTTAAAGTCCGGACATTTAATACTTGTATTTTGTAGATCAGATAATGTATTAATACAATCATACTCGGATTTACAATTAAAATAAGATAAAACTTCTTTTTCAACTTTAAGTAATCGTCTAATGAATGGTATTGAAAGGAGAGGACGAATAAATTTAATTGGAATAATGCCCACTGTAGTTTTGTTTAAATAATAGGAAAGAAAATCTTTATAAACATCTTGTACAGGATAAGGAGAGGGATCTGTAATTTGATAAGTTTTGTTAACTCCGATTTCTGCATGACTCAAATAGTAAACAGCATTAATTAAATAATCAATAGGAATGAAATTGCAATAAGCATTGTCTTTACCTATTTGAGGTATAGGTAAATAGCGAAGTTTTGTGAAGAAATTTAAAATGAAATATGGTCCATCAAATTTACTTGTCTCACCAGTTTCTGAATGACCAACTACAATTCCAGGTCTTATAATGGTGATTGGAAGTTGTGTTTTTAATTTCTCAACTTCTATTTCAGCATAATACTTCGTTTCTTCATAAAAGTTTTTAAATGTTTGTCCCATTTCTAACTCATGTTCATAAATTTTTCCTTCACGAGTACCCGAGACATAGCTAGTACTAAAATAGGTGTATCGCTTCAAAGATTTCAGTTTAAGTGCAAATTCATTTACGTTTATTGTTCCTTTCACATTTACTTCATATGCAATTTTTTTAGGGACTGCAAGGTCGTAAATTGCAGCCAAATGGAATAAGTCCGTTAGATCATTAAAAAGTACATTAAGGTTTTTTAGGTTGAGCCCAAAGTTTTTCTTGGTGATATCGCCACTTAAAAGTTCTATTTTTAAAAGCGTGTAATCTGGATACTTTTGATCTAATGTAAATAAAAAGTCTAGGCATTGTTTTTCAGTATTAGGAAGAATGAGTAAATAAATTTTTTGAAAAGACATTTCATTATCAAGAATTTTGAGGAGTAAATGCTTCGAAATAAATCCAGGAAATCCAGTAATAAAGTATGTTCTTTCGATTCTAGCCACCTACTTTATGTAAATTAAATCTCTTTGTTTATTTTATTAAGGAAATATGTATTTAATGTAGGGTCGCTTCAATATAATAAAAGTATTTTGATCTATTTTTCACTATTTATGGTAGGAAAAACTCAATTTTTAGCCTATTAGTTCCTCATGTACCGCTTATGAGGAAGTATAAATCATGATTTAGGTGATTTAGTTCCTCATGAACCGCTTATGAGGAAGTATAAATCATGATTTAGATGATTTAGTTCCTCATGAAC
>NZ_NTZO01000424.1 GCF_002559405.1 Bacillus sp. AFS001701
TAATTAAATTCTGTTTTAAATAGGAGTGATGTAATTGAAAGCTTATATTTTAAGAGACACTAAAGGGCCAGAGTCACTAAAATTTGAAAATGTTGAGATTGGTACTGTTCATCCGAATGAAGTAGTCATTAAGTTAAAGGCAGCATCATTAAACAGACGTGATTTTTTTATAACTCACGGTATGTATCCAGGGATGAAATTAGATGGTATTTTAGGATCTGACGGTGCTGGAGTTATTGAAGCTATTGGAGATGAAGTAAAGGGTTTTACTGTAGGTGATGAAGTTATCTTGAACCCGAGTTTAAACTGGGGAGATCGTGACGATATCAATTCTGATGAATTCACTGTACTTGGAATGCCATCTAATGGTACGTTTGCTGAATTTATTAAACTACCAGTTGAAAATGTTTATAAAAAACCTGCGTATTTGTCATGGGAAGAGGCAGCAGCAATTCCATTAGCTGCACTTACTGCATATAGAGCATTAATAACACGTGGTCAATTACAACAGAATGATACCGTATTGATTCCAGGTATTGGTAGTGGAGTAGCATTATATGCATTGCAAATTGCTGTTGCATTCGGATCAAAAGTACTAGTTACATCTAGTAGCAATGAAAAAATTGAAAAGGCAATTGAAATAGGTGCGACAGCTGGTTTTAATTATCGAGAAAATGATTGGTATAAAAAACTTCGTAAAGAATTTGGATTTGTAAATCTTACGATCGATGGAGTTGGTGGAGAATCATTTAATCGATTAATTGATTTGACTGCTCAAGGTGGAAGAATCGTATCATTCGGTGCGACAAATGGACCAGTTCCTCAAACAGTTTTGCCAAAAGTATTCTTTAAAAATATGGATATTAGAGGTACTACTATGGGAAGTCCAAGAGAATTTGAACAAATGTTGGCATTTTTTGAAGAACATAAAATTAAACCAATTATCGATCAATCATTTGAATTTACGGATGTCATTAGTGCATTACAACGAATGGGTGAAGGAAATAATTTTGGTAAGATTACCGTTAAAATTGGTTAATTTGTATTGTTTTTTACCAGTTTGTCTTCAATCAAAAGAACTGAATTATTCAGTTCTTTTTTTTTTGCTCCTTGATAAATTACAATTAACATCATATGATTATTACAAATGTAATATTTAAAAAATTTAGTATTTTGAGTATTGTAAGCGTTTTAACAAATTGATTAAATATTTTAGGGGGCTTATTATGAAACATTCTTACTTAACTAGAGAACATGAAATCTTCCGCACGGCTCTTAGAAAGTTCTTACAAAAAGAAGCTGTACCATTCTATGAAGAGTGGGAACAAAACAAAATGATCCCTAGAGAATTCTGGGATAAATTAGGAAATGAAGGATTTTTGTGTCCTTATGTTGACGAAAAGTATGGCGGGTTAGGTGTAGATTTTGGCTATTCAGTCATTATTATAGAGGAACTTGAGAAAGTTGGTTCAAGTTTAGTTGGTGTAGCATTACACAATGATATTGTTGTACCTTATTTGACTGCTTATGCAAATGAAGAGCAAAAAATGGAATGGTTACCTAAATGTATTTCAGGTGAATATATTAGTGCAGTTGCTATGACTGAACCAGGTGCTGGATCAGATTTAGCCAATATTAAAACAACTGCAGTAAAAGAAGGGGATTACTATATCGTTAATGGTGAGAAAACATTTATTACGAATGGTATTCATTCAGACCTTATTATCATTGCAGTTAAAACTGATACGACAATTCGACCTGCTCATAAAGGAATAAGCTTGCTAGTTGTCGAAAAAGATACAGTTGGGTTTTCTAGAGGAAAGAAATTGAATAAAGTAGGACTTCATAGCCAAGATACGGCTGAATTAATTTTCCAAGATGCTAAAGTACCTGTAAAGAATTTATTAGGAGAAGAAGGAGAAGGCTTCTATTACTTAATGGAAAAATTACAGCAAGAAAGATTAGTAGTTGCTTTAGAAGCATTAGTTTCAGCTGAAGAAATGCTGAAAGTGACAACTGAGTATGTGAAAAGTAGAAAAGCATTTGGAAAATCAATTGCTGGGTTCCAAAATACTCAATTTAAACTTGTAGAATTGGCTACTGAAATTGAAATTGGTCGTACTTTCATTGAGGACTTAATTTATAAGCATATGGAAGGCGTAAATGTCGTTAAGCAAGTATCAATGGCAAAATGGTGGATTACAGATTTAGGTAAAAAAGTAGCTTCAGAGTGTCTTCAATTACATGGTGGATATGGATATATGGAAGAATACGAGATTGCTAGACGTTTTAGAGATATTCAGATCATGTCAATTTACGCAGGTACAAATGAAATCATGAAGACAATTATCGCAAAACAAATGGGATTAAATTAAACCAGACTTAAAATTGGAGGATCAAATTTATGAGAGAAGTAGTTATTGTTGATGCTTTAAGAACACCTATTGGTAAAAGAGGCGGCAGCTTTAGCGAAACAAGACCTGATGACTTAGCTGCAATTGTACTAAAGGAATTAGTAAGTCGAAATGAATTTGATCCAAAAGAAATAGATGATGTGATTATGGGCTGTGTTACTCAAATTGGTGAACAGGCTGGTGATATTGGTAGAGTTGCTGCTTTATTAGCAGGTCTACCAATTGAAGTGCCTGGTGTTACAATTGACCGTCAATGCGGATCAAGTCAACAATCTGTCCATTTTGCATCACAAGCCATTTTAAGTGGAGATATGGACATTGTCATTGCAGCTGGTGTTGAAAGTATGACACGTGTACCAATGTTTTCGAATTTAAAAGGATCAAAATGGAATGAAAAACTAACGAATATGTTTGGTGACTTTAACCAAGGGATCTCAGCAGAACGCATAAATGAAAAGTGGAATATCAGTCGAAGTGAGCAGGATGAATTTGCTTATAATAGCCATCAAAAAGCATTAAAAGCAATGAAACAAGGCTATTTTGAAGACGAAATTGTTGCAGTTTCTGTTACGAATCAAGAAGGTGAGCTTGTTAAAGTAACGAAAGATGAAGGACCAAGAGAAAACTCTTCCATTGAAAAATTATCTACTTTAAGACCAGCTTTTACTGAAAATGGTTCGGTTACTGCTGGAAATGCAAGTCAAATTAGCGATGGAGCAGCAGGACTACTTTTAATGAGCAAAGAAAAAGCTCATCAATTAGGATTTAAGCCAAAGTTTCGAATTATTGGGAGAACGGTAGTAGGTTCCGACCCTCAATTAATGTTAACAGGGCCAATTCAAGCAACTCAAAAAGTTCTACATAAATGTGGTTTAACAATCGATCAAATCGATTTGTTTGAAATAAATGAAGCATTTGCTGCAGTTCCTTTAGCATGGCAAAAAGAATTAAATGTACCATTTGAAAAATTAAATATATTCGGTGGTGCGATCGCATTAGGTCACCCACTTGGAGCTAGTGGAGCAAGGGTCATGGTTACATTGTGTAATGCTTTAGAGAAAACAGGCGGACGTTATGGATTACAAGCGATCTGTGAAGGCCATGGTATGGCAAATGCTACGATTATTGAGAGATTAAATTAATTAAACAACAACAAATTGGGGGATTTAAAAAATGAACATTCGTGATAGCATAGCAATCGTTACAGGTGGAGCATCAGGTCTAGGTGCAGGTACGGTTAGAATGATCGTAGAAAATGGTGGGAAAGCTGCTATTTTCGATTTAAATGAAGAAAGAGCTGCTAGCTTAATTTCTGAATTAGGTGAAGAAAATGTTTGTTTTGAAAAAACAGATGTATCTTCAGAGGAGAGCGTAAAAAATTCAATTAGTAATGTTTTAACTAAATATGGTTCATTTAATACAGTAGTAAACTGTGCAGGAATTGTTTTAGCTGAAAAAGTAATTAAAAGAGACGGAATTCATTCATTAGAATCTTTCCAAAAAATCATCAATGTAAACTTAGTTGGTACATTTAACGTTATTCGTTTAGCAGCTGAACAAATGATTAACAATGAACCAAATGAATTTGGTGAAAGAGGTGTTATTATTAATACCGCTTCAGTAGCAGCATTTGATGGCCAAATGGGGCAAGCAGCTTACGGTGCATCAAAAAGTGCAGTAGCTGGAATGACATTACCAATTGCTAGAGATTTATCAAGATACGGAATCAGAGTCATGAGTATTGCTCCTGGAATATTTGAAACGCCAATGTTTGATGTATTACCAGAAAAAGCTAGAGAATCATTAGGAAACATGGTTCCATTCCCATCACGTCTTGGTAAGCCATCAGAATATGCACACTTAGCAAAAAGCATTGTTGAAAATCCAATGTTAAATGGTGAAGTAATCCGTTTAGACGGTGCAATTCGTATGCAGCCAAAATAAGAATGAAATCAGAGGCAGGAAGAGCAGGTTAACTTGTTCTCCTGCTTTTTTTAGTTTATGTATGGGATTAGTAGTTGTTTTAAATGATGGAAGTTTAGTTGAACAAGGAGATCAACTTTTTTTAGAAGTGTTAAAGTCATTTGGTTAAGGGGAAATATAAATGCACAATTTTTTTCAACTACATACTGAAAACTTTGATGAATGCAGGGAAACAATAAAAAATATTTTCTGGATGTACCAAGATATGATTAGAAGCTATGGAGGATTTGG
>NZ_NTZO01000425.1 GCF_002559405.1 Bacillus sp. AFS001701
AAAATGGTCAAACGTATATAAGAGAACCTTATTGGTAATATAATTTATTTTTTGATGAACGATTAATGTTTTAAATGTTAAATATGTTTCAGTAGTTTTATAATATCAACAAACTTTAGTAATTGTTTATGCTTGAGAAGGTAAGAGCTAATTTTTTGAAAAACAAGTTCAAATGATTATTATAATAAGTTATGTTCGGCGTTTATTGACCTACAAACTGATTAACAAGCTTGTTATGCTACTCTAGTAAAGGATATTAAATTAGGTTTTTAGTGTAAACATTTTATTGATGAATAAGTTGATTGGAACGGAGGGATGTTCGACTCCTATGGGATATG
>NZ_NTZO01000426.1 GCF_002559405.1 Bacillus sp. AFS001701
AGTAACTACAATTATATTTTATGATACAATTTAAAATTTTGGAAATAAAATTCACCTATTTTTTAAAAATCATCATATACCTATTAATAATAGGACAATCATTTAAAGCTTTTAATAAGAGAGGTGAATTCATGATAGATTTTCATTATATATGGTCCTTTTTAATGATTGTAATTATAGACATTGTTTTAGGTGGGGATAATGCAATTGTCATTGCATTAGCATGTAGAAAATTACCATATAAGCAACGTAACATAGCGATAATTTTCGGTAGTATTACCGCAATTGTTTTACGAATTATCCTAACAATATGTGCAATTTACGTCCTTAAAGTCCCATTCTTGCATTTAATTGGCGGAATATTACTTTTGTACATAGCATGCAAATTAATTATTCAGGAGGATGACAACCCTTCTATAAAGGAGAACTACACAGTTTTCCACGCAATTCGTACAATTGTGTTTGCTGATTTAGTTATGGGGATTGATAACGTATTAGCAATAGCTGGGGCATCAAACGGAAAGCCATCATTAGTCATTTTAGGTCTTTCCATCTCAATTCCAATTATTATTTGGGGAAGTAAAATTGTTTTATGGTTTTTAGAAAGATATCCAATATTGAGTTTTGTAGGGGCTTCTGTTCTTTCAATAACGGCTAGCAAAATGTTAATAGACGAGCCATTTATCAGTCAATATATAAACGGGCGGAACGATATGGAATTAATTGTCGGTTCATCTTGTATAATCTTCACCATTGTTATAGGTTACTATTTTAATAATATTCGGTACCGTAAGCGAACATCCTAATTGTTAAAAAAAAGCTGTAAAAAGTATGCATTTAACTTTTTACAGCTTTTTATATAATATGAATAAGTATTTGTTCAATATGATTGAGAATCTTAATCAAGAATTGTAATTTTTTTCACAATTCAAAACGTAGATTTACTCATTAACTAAACGTTGCGCTTCACGTAATTGATATGTGCGAACTGAACGCGGTAAAAATCTTCTAATTTCATCTTCATTATAACCAACTTGTAAACGTTTCTCATCAATAATAATCGGTCTTCTAAGTAAACCAGGATATTTCTGAATGATTTCATATAAGTCTTGTAAAGGAAGACTTTCTAAGTCTACATTTAATTCTTGGAAAATTTTTGATCTTGTTGATATAATTTCATCAGTACCACTTTCAGTCATACGTAAAATTTGTTTAATCACATTAATTGATAATGGTTCTGAAAAAATATTTCTTTCTTTATAAGGAATATTATTACA
>NZ_NTZO01000020.1 GCF_002559405.1 Bacillus sp. AFS001701
ATAAAAAAACTTGCACTTTTACAATAAAACGAATATTATTAATAACTGTTGAGTTTATCATTCGTATTTTACAAGGAGATCTATTATGTTTAAATTAAAAGAGGCTAACACTTCGTTTAAAACAGAAATTATAGCTGGTTTTACCACTTTTTTAACAATGGCTTATATAATAATTGTTAATCCTATAATATTATCTGCGGCTGGCGTTCCATTCGACCAAGCATTTACCGCAACAATCATTGCAACATTAGTTGGGACATTATTTATGGCATTGTTCGGAAACTACCCAATTGCGATTGCTCCCGGAATGGGAATGAATGCATACTTTGCCTATTCAGTTGTTTCAAAAGCACATGGCATTTCGTATCATTTAGCATTCTCAGCTGTATTTATTACAGGTATTTTATTCGTTATTCTATCTTTAACTAAATTTAGAACGCATTTAATAGAAGCAATTCCAAATACATTAAAACATGCAATTAGTGTTGGAATTGGATTATTTATCGCATTTATAGGTTTACGTCTTTCAGGTATAATCGTTGCTAACAAAGATAATCTTGTAGGATTAGGCGATCTCCATTCTACTGGTGTAGTCCTTACTATAATCGGAATTGCAATTACAATTATCTTATTTGCCTTAAATGTAAATGGAGCTTTATTCTTCGGAATGGTTGCAACAGCAATCATTGCGGGCATTGCTGGAAAATTACACATTAAAGGAAATATATTCTCCTTCCCTAAATTACCTGAACATATTATTGTTGCTAATCCAATAACAGCCGCTTCAGATGTCATTCATTATGGACTATATTCGGTTGTTTTTTCTTTCTTATTAGTTACAATTTTTGATACGACAGGTACATTCTTAGGTGTAGCTTCACAAGCTGGTTTATTAAATAAGAAAGATGAAAAACGTACTGGTCGTGCGATGCTTTCTGATTCACTCGGTACTACAATTGGTGCTATGTTTGGTACTTCACCTACAACAGCTTATATCGAATCTACTGCAGGTGTTGCAGCTGGAGGTAGAACAGGTTTAACGGCACTTGTTGTTGCATTACTATTCGTTTTTGCAGCATTCTTTAGCCCACTTGTTAATTCAATTTCTGATGTAGCGGCAATTACATCACCGTCATTAATCGTAGTAGGTTGCTTAATGATGGGTAGCGTTCGTCATATTGAGTGGGATCACTTTGAAGAAGCATTCCCTGCATTTTTAGTTATTATCACAATGCCACTTACATCAAGTATTGCGACAGGTATTGCACTTGGGTTTATTACCTATCCATTATTAAAAGTCGTTAAAGGGAAAGCAAAAAATGTTAAACCAGTTATTTATATATTTGGTATTTTATTCTTAATCCAATTGGTTTTCTTCCCACATTAATAATAAATATTTTAAGGCACATGATCTTTTAAAAGATTAATGTGCTTTTTTATTTTTTTTTTAGGTACTAGCCTTTCCTTGATGGGACATCTATGCATATTTTGTTTATGTAGATTATTCAAGGAGGTGTTCTACGATGTGGAACAACCAAGATCAAGTCAACATGAACTCAAGTAGATGTAGACGTAATGACTGTGATTGTGACGATTGCAGAAGAAGACGTTGCGATTGTGATGATTGCCATCGAGATCGTTGTGATTGCCATAACCATGATTGTCACTGCAGATGCAGATGCTGTTGTACTAGAAGAAAAAGTAACTGTGGCTGTATGAATCCGTGTTTAGGTGTCGATATGGTAATGTTTGAAATGATGATGAAAAACATGATGAACAATAATAACAACAAAAATAATAATAATAAGGATTAATCTATTTTCTCCCTCCCCCAAAAAAAAACCTGAATTTAACAGGTTGATCAAACTGATGAAACGCTCGCTTTCTTAGTTGTTTCGCTTTTATAATACGCTTCGTACTTTGAAAGACAAGCGTTTTTAATCAGTCTCAATAGTTTAATTTTCAACATATTAAAACGACCTGATTAACAGGTCGTTTTTTCATACGATATAAAACCTAAAATTTGTTTACGAAGTCGCTTAGCATCTTCATAACCTTCTTTATAAAGCTCTAATAAACGTTCTTTTTTCCGTTCGATTCGACTAACCTTTAACTTTTGTATAGGACGAATGACTAATATATTTCCAGCTTTTTCTTGCTCCTCAATATATTCAAGTTGCTTATTATAAACTTCATACCTATTTAGTACTGCCTGAACAAGCCCTGGATAATCTTTATACTTTTTTTGCAAATACCAAGTTCCTTTTGAAGGCTTTTTACGATAACCAGCATTTCTAGTTAAAACAACTATATTTTTAAGATTGCCATCCGCTTCAGATTTACTGATCGGAATCGGATCTGCAATGCCACCATCCATCAAGAAATGTTCATTAAACTTAATGATTGGAGCCATTAACGGTAAAGAACTTGATGCCCGAATTATATTTAACATATCTGTTGATTCTACAATTTGATCTTTATCAAAATAGACAGGTTCTCCTGTAACACAATCAGTCGTACCAACTACAAATTTTTGCTCAGCATTATAAAAAGAATCAAAATCAAAAGGATCTAACTCATTAGGAATAATATCAAATAATAAGTCCATACCAAAAAGCTGCTTATTACGAATTAAATTTTTAAAAGAAATATAATCTGGATGCTGTAAAAATTCCGTATTTACTCGTTTATTACGACCATGTTGTTTTGATAGATAAGAAGTACCCATACAAGCACCCGCAGAAACACCAATTACATAAGGAATTTCTATATTTTGTTCAAGAAAATAATCAAGAACACCAGCAGTATAAATCCCCCTCATTCCTCCACCTTCGAGAACTAAGCCCATTCCATTCATTTTCACAGCCCCCCTTTTTTCAAATTTTTTAGGACAATCTATTTAAATATTTTATTATATGAGGTGATGAAAGGGAAGAAATTAGAGTTGTGTGCGGTCAAGTGTGTTCAATTCTTAGTTTGCTTGATTTAACCTTTAAGGTGATAAATTCCTCGAAGCTGTAATTAAATTCCGGGTATCGCAATTAAATTCTGAGAATCGCAATTATAATACTCAAATTCCCCGCTCATCTAATAAAATTAATTCGTTTCCACCCATTCCTATTCAATTTTACAAATAATTGGTCGGATTCCTTAAAAAATGCTATATAAATCACTACATTCTCACTTCTCAAACAAGAAAACAGACCTCCTATAGGTCTGTCCTCTGTATTTCCTGCCTTCCTACTTCTTCTTTGTTTTTCCCGGTTCGAATAGTTCTTTAACACCTTCAACATTTTTCAAAGAAGTAGTATGATATGTTCCATTTGCCCACTCTTCCATTTGATCACTATACCATTTGCTTCCGAGGTTTCCGGATTGACCTGGTCCAACTACGTTTACTGATTTACTTAAATCTGCAAAGTTTACAACAGTTCTCCATGATGCACCATGGTCTACGATTCCTTGGTCATCATATCCAGCTGCTTTCACTGTAGTTGAGCTGCCTCCTACTGGAATTGGATCTCTTGCATTAAAGAAATAGCTTAAGATTTTAATACTGGATAATGGGTGTTCGAAAGCAACTTTATGGTGATCACCCCAATTCCACTTAGCTGCATTTTCACCGTCGGTTTTGCTAATATTTTTAATCGTTGTTTTGAAGGTTTTTAATAAAAGTTTATCAATTCCGCCTTGTTCATCAACCCAGATTACTTTATTCCCATTTAAGCTGTCACGTAGCAATTGATCGACTACGACTTTGCGGTCTCCAAATAAATCCATCATATCGTTTGAGATTTGTTGATCGAACAATGCTTTATTTATTTCAGTCATCCACATTTGGAATATGAGAGGAGAGGCTTCATCTTTATCATCTATAAAATTCCATTTTTCAAGTTCCTTTAAAGCTGATTTTTCAACAGATGATAATTGATCTTTATTTTGTTTTATTGACTTAATAAACTTCGGTGCATGTTCCTTAGCCTGTAGGTTCATTTCGTCCATTTGTAGCTTTTGCATATCTTTAACAGTCAGTTTGTTATTTTCTTTTAATACTTCCTGAATGCGTAATTGACGGTAAGGCTGTGCCCATGAATTTGAAATATGGTATGGATATGAATCATCTACTACTTTATTATTTGCAGATGAAATAAATCCTTCCTTTGGATTAACGATTGTTGGTAGTTCATCGTATGGAATGAATCCTTTCCATCCATAATCACTAGTCCAACCCGGAACCGGCATTAGTCCATCACCTTTTTTACGAATTGGAATTTTTCCATTCGCTCGATAGGCAATTGTTCCGTCATCCGATGCAAAAACGAAATTTTGAGCAGGGGCTTCAAATAAAGCTAATCCTTCTTTAAACGAATTCCAATCCTTTGCAACGTCAAACTTTAAAACGGCTTCTAGCTCTGTTGTTGGTTGTAGTGCTGTCCATTGTAAAGAGAATACAGTTTCTATTCCAGCATCGCTCGCAAATTCCGAAATCACTGGACCATGTCTCGTAATCATAACAGGTAAAACCTTATTCTTTTTACCTTTAATTTTGATCGTTTCATTTATAACCTGTGCCTTTTCCCATTGACCATCATATAAAAATTCGTCTGGCTCATTTAGATTTCGTTTTTCAATATATAAATCTTGTACATCCGGTCCTACGTTTGTTACTCCCCAGGCAATATGTTCATTATGACCAACGATGATTCCCGGAACCCCTGCAAAAATTACACCACTTACATTCATATCACCAGATTTTAATTGAGTTTCATACCAAATTGCTGGTGTCGCTAATCCTAAATGAGGATCATCTGCTAATAACGGTTTACCGGACTTAGTTTTAGTTCCACTAACAACCCAATCATTACTTCCATTCCAAACAGGTGGAATAATTGCGCTTGCAAAGCTCTTTTCTACGTCTATTTTTGAAGTATTACTTGGAATAATATACGGATCTAGATCATTATTAGCTGGGAATAGCTCCAAAGCCTTATCCTTTGGAAATTTATTCATAGCATAATAACGAAATGCTTGTTCATTCCAGTGACCGCCTAAATCAAATGCCATATATTTACCAATTACTAGTGAGTCAATTGCAGTCCATTTAGTTGGTTTATATTTTAAAATTTTAAATTCAACTGGTAGTTTATTTTCCTTTATTGCGTATTTTATGTATGCATTTACTCCTTCTGCATACCAATTTAAAACATTTTGACCATTTTTATCGTATTTGCTGTAAGAAGCTTCTGCAGCTCTTCTTAAACCAAGCGTTCGAAAATATGAGTCACGCTCCACAGTAGCATCACCAATCACTTCACTTAATTGTCCGGATGCTTGTCTCCTACTTAAATCCATTTGAAATAATCGATCTTGTGCAGTTACAAAACCTTGCGCAACATACAAATCATGCAAACTCTTAGCACTAATATGAGGTACACCTTTATCATCCCTAACTACCTCTACTTTATGGTTTAACGTACTGATCCTTAAATTTCCTTTAATGCTTGGTAATGATTTTTTTGTTAAGTACAGGCCGGTGCCCGCAACGATTAAGACGATGACAATTAAGATAGTTGATGTAACTTTAATCCACTTCGGAAAGCGCTTCCGACTTTTTGAAATCTCAATTGGCGCACTCATTTTTCTCCCTCCTGCTTAAACTGCATATAAAACATATACTGTATAATAATTCTGCAAGTCTTATTGCATTCCTTCTTATGACGAATGGGGTATAATACTATTTATTAACATTAAAGGAGTGTATGGAAATGTCACTAAATTCTTGGTTCGAAAAAGGCATGACTTTTCAAGAATATGTAGAAGCAATGAATGTAAATAAAGAAGAACTTCTAAAAATCTATAATGAAGTTACGATTCCTGAAAGTACACAAGCAAAACTTGAACAATTAAAGAATCGTCATTGGAAGGTTGTTACTTTAACTGCAGATTGGTGTGGAGATGCATTACTTAATGTACCAGTTATTCAGAAAATGATGGAGAATGCAAATATAGATACTAGATTCCTAATTCGAGATGAAAACCTAGAATTAATGGATCAATATTTAACGAATGGTAAATCTCGTTCTATTCCAATTTTTGTTTTTATGGATGAAAAAGGGAATGAAGTAAATGTATGGGGTCCACGTTCTGCGGAGATTGAAGAAATTGTAGTTGAAATGAAAAAAGAGCTTCCAGATAAAGAAGATCCAAATTTCCAAGAAAAACAAACTGCTGTTTTTAAAGCGATTCGAACAAACTTCGTTGAAGACAAAAAATACTGGAATTCAGTTATAAATAGTGTAGAAGAGAAATTATTCTCATAAGAAAAAGTAAGGGTTATTTAGTTGAAGAATCTTTCAATTAAATAGCCTTTTTATTTATAAAAAATTATATCGTAAATTTCTAATAGATTTTCACAATAAAAATAACTAATTAATCCACCCATTGCAATGAATGGACCAAAAGGAATTGGATTACGCCGCTTTAATTTTCTTGACAATATTACAACTACCCCGTAAATACTGCCTGAAAAACAGGCAAGCATAAATGCAATGAGGGTCAGTTTCCAACCTAATATTATTCCTAGCACACTAAATAACTTAATGTCTCCCCCTCCCATACCACCTTTACTAATCAGATTAATTAGAAGCAAAACCACAAATGCTCCTATCGCTCCTACTATACTACTCCACCATGGGTCCATTGGAAATAAGATTCGCTCAAAACTATAAATAAATAAAAAGAATAGTAGAATCCGATTAGGGATAATCATATAGTTCACATCCGAAACAACAATAATGATTAATAAAGATACTACCGAAAGAGTGATCATTAACTCTTTATTAAAACCAGTTTCATAGATGGAAAAAACAAATAATAAACCTGTTAGTACTTCAATTAATAGATATTGTTTGGAAATTAGCATCCCGCAACTTCGACATTTCCCTCTTTGGAGTAAAAAAGAAAATACCGGTATTAATTCTATAGAACTCAATTTATGTCCACAATTTGAACACGAGGAACCTGGTGAAATAATTGATTTCCCGATAGGTACTCTTAACCCAACAACATTAAAAAAAGAACCAAATACTAGGCCTAATACAAAAAAAGTAAAGTAGACTAATGCTATGATTACCAACTCCTTTAAAGTCATTCAACTAGTTTAGTTAAGGGTCATTATATCATTTAAACATAATCTACTTATTTATTAAAAAAGAATACTTTATGAAAAGATAAAGAAAACTTGCAGATTGGCGAAGGCAGAGTCGTAGTTGCACCTATCTTTTATTTCTAAAATTGGTAATTGCGTCGAATACTCCTCCTCGAAACTAATCTATAATTTCTTAAAGTACAAAAAAAAGCAATCTACCATTCTTATGAAAAGTAAATTGCATTTATTATTATGTTTATTTAATTACACTACCTGAGCCAGCGAATTTCGGTTTCCAATATGAATTAGAAAGACTGACAACAGCTACTCCCTTACTTGAAGTCGCTGAAATAAAATTATTATTTCCCATGAAAATTCCTACATGGCTAATACCTTTTTTATATGTATTTTTGAAAAAAACTAAATCTCCAGGAACAGGCTTTTTAACAATTGAGCTGACAGTGTACATTGACGAAGCAGTTCGAGGTAGTGTAGTACCTACTTTTTTATATACATACCCTACGTAACCTGAACAGTCAAAACCTTTAGTAGATGTACCACCAAAACGATATGGCACTCCAGTATATTGTTTAGCGATTTTTGTTACCTGATTTTTCTTTGAGTATGGGTTATATGTAGATGCTGCTTGTGATTTAGTCGTAAAAAATACCATGCTCAGTAAGCATACGAAAGCTATAAGGACTTGCTTTTTCATCTCTTTCTCCCCCTTCATTGATTAATGTTAGTCTAACAAAATACACTTTTGAAAGCCATTACAAGAGTGTTACAAATTGTCGAAGTGTTTGTAATACTATAAAACCTTGTAGGTTTTTGCCAAAAATATGCAGCAAAAAATGACTATCATTCGACAGTCATTTTTTAGGGTATTGAAAAATTCGAATACAAATTGCCCCTAATTCATCAAGTTGTACACCACGTTATATAGGGCTGTTCTTATTTGGTTTTACGGTGAAATCTAGAGGTAAAAAGTTCGGACCATGCTTTGATAATTAAGAAGAAGAATTCATTTGTTTTTACTGGATTATGTTTAGTTTTTGGTTGTTTCAAAGTCTAATTTAATGTTATTTCTTCTATTTCTTTGATTTATTATTCTATTACCCTATGTTTCTCTAACTCTATTTGCAGTTTTAATAGTTTATATTGTAGTTTTGACTTTTTTATTTGAAGATTTGCCAAATTTAATTGCAATTTCAGCTTTTTTATCTGCACTTCCATATATTTCCACCATGGACAGCAATCATCCTGTACAAAATGAAAACAGACTGTCATGTGACAGTCTGTTCAGTAAGTACCAACTAAAAAAATTAAATTAAGCGATAAACTCTAGCTTCAAAAGGTTTAAATTCCATGTTTTCAACTAATTGATGATCTGTTAATTCAATGTTCGTTAAACTTAATTGTGCGTTCTTTTTCGTAAGTTCTTTCGGTAAAGTAAATTTTTGTTTCTCTGATGATAAATTAGTAATGACTAAGAATATCTCTTTTTCACCATTTCGAGTGTATGCATATACAGGTTCATTTTTTACGTCTAGATATTCATACGATGCATAAACTAGTGCCTTATTTTCTTTACGTAATGTAATCATCTTTTTATAGAATGATAAAATAGAGTCTGCATCTTTTTCTTGAATTTCAACATTTATTTCATTAAAGTTTTCATTCGTTTTAAGCCAAGGTTTACCCGTTGTAAATCCAGCATTCTTTGTACTGTTCCACTGCATAGGTGTGCGGGAATTATCTCGGCCTGTTTTCCATAAAATGTCTAGAACATCTTGTTCAGTTGAACCATTTTCAATCATTGTATTATACATATTTTTTGCACTTACATCATTATAATCGTTAATTGATGTGTATTGTACATTTGTCATTCCAATTTCTTGCCCTTGGTATATGAATGGAGTTCCTTGCATAAAGAAATACATTACTCCAATAGCTTTTGCTGAAATTTTCCAAAATGCCTCATCATCGTTTCCTAATGTACTAACTGCTCTAGGTATATCATGGTTCTCTATAAATAATGCATTCCATCCATATCCTTCTAAACCAGTTTGCCATTTAGTAAGTACTTCTTTTAAATCAGCGATCGAAGTTTCAGATTCATCAGTTTTTTTCCAAAGATCTAAACTTTCGAATTGGAAAATCATATTGAACTTACCTTCTTTTTCTCCAACCCACAGGTGTGCATCTTTTGTTGTTACACCATTTGCTTCTCCGACTGTCATGATGTCATATTTATCAAATGTTTCACGTTTTAGTTCATCTAAATATTTGTGAATTCCTTCTTGATTCATGTGCATATCAAAACTTGCCACATATTTCTCTTTCTTTGGATTTGGCATATCTGGAAAACCTGGTCGTTTTCTTATATGACTAATCGCGTCTACTCGGAAACCGTCGATTCCTTTATCTAACCACCAATTAATCATATCATAGACTTTTTGTCTTACTTCTTTGTTCTCCCAATTTAAATCAGGCTGTTTTTTGGAAAATAAGTGTAAGAAATATTCATCTGTTGCTTCATCATATTCCCATGCAGATCCACCGAAAATACTTTCCCAGTTATTTGGCTCATTGCCTGATTTATTTCCTTCTCTCCAAATATAGTAGTCTCTATAAGGATTGTCTTTAGATTTTTTAGATTCTAAAAACCAAGGGTGCTCATCACTTGTATGATTGACTACTAAATCTAAAATTAACTTCATTCCTCTTTCGTGTACGTTCTCTAATAATTCATCAAAATCAGCCATTGTGCCAAACTCATCCATAATGTCCTGATAATCTGAGATATCGTAACCATTATCATCATTTGGTGATTTGTAAAATGGACAAATCCAAATGACATCTATACCGAGTTCCTTTAAATAATCTAATTTCGAAATTACACCTCTTAAGTCACCAATTCCATCACCATTTGAATCCATAAAGCTACGTGGATAAATTTGGTAAGCAACCGCTTCCTTCCACCAACTTTGATTTGTCATAATCTCTCTCCTCCAAATGCATAAAAGCGTTTTCAATATTGACTATATTAGTAGCCTTCAATAAAAATTAAGTACAATTTTATTGCAACCGTTTGCACATCATTATCTTAACATTCAACTAACTATAGTTCAATAACCGAAATTAAGAGCCAGCTTGCACTTTATTAGAACTTTCTATTCTAAGTCCCCTATGCTGCCTTATTTAAAAACCGTTTTCACAAAAAGCAAAAAAAAAGCAACTTAGGATATCCCTTAAGCCGCTTATAGTTCTAATTTCTTTACATCCTTTACTTTTGCTGAAGGATGAATTTGAACATCTTCTCTATATTCCACAAGGTCAATGACACATTTTTGTCCAATTGTAACAGCATCGCCTCGTACTACACTCGCTGTCGTATAATCAATTTTTACAGCACTTCCTTCAATAACATCTGCTTTGAAGTTTGTACGGTTGTTAAAAATTTTCGTAAAAAGTCGTGAAAATACATTACTTTCATCAAATCGACTAATTTCAATTGTTTCTCCGCCAATTTCAGGAATATAACTAAATCCACTATGATAGCTATATCCACCATGCGTAATTTTTACATTTTCAGCATTTAATAAACCATTCATTGATAAGTGACCTTTTGCTGTAAATACTTCACATTCAGATCCTTTTTCTGTTGAAAGCGATCCTTTTATATTAATGACTTCTGCTTTTACTAATCCTGTCGTTTTCATTGAACCAGAGACATGAATACTTTGAACATTTAAGTCACCTTTTGTTTTAAAGCTACCACTAATATTGACATCTCCACCAGAAACTTTTCCATCAATAGAAGCTGAGCCACTGACGTTCATTTTTTTTGCTTCAACATCACTTAAACATTTAGCACTACCACTGCAATTAAAGTATTCCGTTTCTACTTTACCATTAAATTTAGCAGAACCACTTACCTTTACTTCATGACAAAGAATATCACCTAGTATTCGACCGCTACCACTAATTTTAACGTCATCATATCGTCCAGTACCAATTGTTCCTGAACCATTAATAATCGCATCTTGCCTCGATTGCACATTCGCCATACTGTCTCCTCCTTATCTTTATTTAATCGATTTATCTAAATAGCTCGATAGAGTAACATTGATTAAGATTGAATCCTTTTGATCAACAAACGTCTCTTGATTTCCAATAATCCATGTACCCATACCAAATTTTCGAATATAAATGATAGTCGCTTCATCCATATTAATTTGGTTTTTATGCGTTTCTATTAAATTTAAAAATTGTTTTATTTCATCTATTGTTACACTTCCATTTGAAAGCCACTCGTTTACAAAAAGTAACGAGCATAGTTGAACCGTACCTAAATGCTCTAATTTAGTATTTGGAAAAAGTGATTGATATATTTGTACGACTTGTTTAGGGATTTGCTCCAAAGATAAAGTAGCATTCCCACGATCAGAAACGATTTCTTCATTGATTGAAAACACTCTAGCAATATCATCTAATGATTGGTCATCCTTCAACTCTTTTATTTTTTCAATCCGATCCAAAATTCTCTGTTTTGGAAAAAACGTTTCCTGTCCAGTAAAGCTTGATTTTTTCATAAACCACTCTTCAGGAATGATGTTTTTCCTTTTCCATCTATAAAGCTGTCCGTACGATATGCCTGTAAGTTGTAGTAAATCTTTTTTGGAAATTAATTCTTCACTCATATGACATTCCTCCTGACACGAGTATAACAAAACAATGTTTTATTGTAAAGTATTCGGATGTAGCACTTTTGATATAATACCTATTCAATTTCCCAACAATATTTCGCGTAACAATGTTTTAATAAAAGTCATTTTCATATAAAGAAAACTCGTCGATTGACGAGCCTATTAGACAAAAACGTAGTTGCACTTATACTTTTTTCATAGAATTGTTTATTACGTCGAGTATTCCCCATATTTCTTGAAGTGAAAAAAATACCCAAAATCCATTTATTCATGAAGTTTGAGTAGCAATCTCATTTTAAATCTATTTAGTTAGAATGCACCTTTTCCTTACCCCTAAATTAAATCTACATCTTCTTTCTCAAGAACTACGCTTACTTGATATTCCTTCAAGTTAATGGTTCTCTCGCTCGCGAATTTGACCCCTTCGTTTTCGAGCAAACGCTTTTGCCTTAAAAATCCTTCTTCATCTTGGATTCCTATTTCACCTTTAGCATTTATCACTCTATGCCATGGCAATTGGTATTTTTGGCCCATCGAGTGTAAGATTCTTACAACCTGTCTAGCTCCTCTTGGACTTCCTGCCAACTTTGCAACTTGGCCATATGTCATTACTTTTCCTGGTGGTATATTTTTAATAATATCAATCGCTCTACTTGTAAAAGATTCCATTTTTTCCCTTTCTAAAATTCACATTTTGGGCTATTTTATATTAATTTTACCACATAACTTATTATGCCTATTTATTAATAAAATAGTGTCCGTTTCTACTATTAAAGAATAGTCTAGTAAGTAGATTAAATATACTCGGGAGGATGATAGTGAATTGAATGCTAATTTTTTAATAGCTTTACGAGAAGGCCTTGAGGTTTCCTTAGTAATCGGGTACTTACTCATTACTTTAATTCAGAGCAAAAAAGAGCATTTAATTAAGTCAGTAGTTTACGGAACAATACTTGGAGTAGTAGTAAGTATTTTTGCTGGATTTTTCTTATTTACAACATTCGGTGAACTAGATGGAAATGTTGAACATACTATTGAAGGCGTAATCCAATTAATTGCAGCATTGCTAATCTTCTATTTTATCTACTGGTTAAGTGGTCAAAGTAGCATTAATATTTCAAATAAACTAAAATCAGAAGTTAAAATTATAGATAGTAGTGTTTCATTATTTTTAATGGCAAGCGTATTTGTGATCCGGGAAGGCTTAGAGCTAGTTCTGTTTGTTTTATCAAATGCTCATACAATCGCCTTTGTTGGTATGATTTCTATCTTACTAGGAATTATTGCAGCTATCTTGATTGCATATTTATTTATCAAAACTACAATTAATTTAAATATTAAAGTGATTTTTACTTTACTAGGTATTCTATTAATTTTCTTTGGCGGTAAAGTATTCACTGAAGGTCTTTTCTCCTTTATCGATGCTACCCCACTAGTTGAACAAATCGTCTATTATGGATTTGTCGTCATTTCACTATTTATTTTATTTAAAAACAACATACTATCATTTTTCAAAAAATAAGATAGAATTGTCTAATGCGCCTGACTTTAAATACTTCAATAATAGAAGAAAACCTGCAAGATGTGAGTTTTCTTCTTTTCTAGTTTCACTTTTGCAATAAACATCACTTTTCTGTATAGTTTTTCCCATTCATACTATAATATTTTTATAAGATAAAGAAAGGTCGGATACAATGAAAATTACAATTTCCGAAGATGCATTAAAATGGTTTCAAGATGAGATGAATGTCAAAGAAGGAGATACAATTCGTTTTTTCGCGCGATACGGTGGAAATAGTACAATACATAAAGGCTATTCTTTAGGTGTTACTAAAGAACAACCTGTGGACATCGGAGAATCTATTACGATTGATAACGTAGTCTATTTTATAAACGAAACAGACTTATGGTATTTTAAAGATTATAATTTAAATGTAATTGTAAATGAAAATAATGAATTACATTTTGATTATGAACCTAAATAATGTAAGGAGCTTAGGTAGCGTTTGTGCCTAAGTTCTTTTTTTTGGTTCTGTTTAATTTGATTGTTGAGTTTCTTGTTCAAGTTACTGGCAGGATAGCTCAATTAAAAAAAATAAGCATTTATTTATGAAGAAATCCTATAATTAATTCTGATATATTACTTGTTGAATCTAGTCATCTTGGAGGAATTAATTTGGAAAAAGATATTAGAAAAGGCCTCATTTATGGCTTTTTATTTGGAGTAGCAATTGCGATTTTATTTATTAAACATTTTGAAATAATCGCAGATTCTGAAGGAAATGAGATCAATTATTTACGGGTATTTGATTATTTAATCATAATTTTAAAGCGTGGTATAGTTGGTTCTTTTAGTGGAGCGATTATTGCTTTTATTCTATTTAAACTAAATTCTTCTTTAAAACTGACTAAAAAAATGAAAATTGGTGCCCTTATTTTTGGCTTATGTGTAGTGGGACCGGTTATTCAATATTTAGTATCTTTAAGATTAAATGAAATGTTACTTTTTAACTAACAAAATTTAGGTATTTTTTTGCTAGAGGAATTGGAGCGATTTAATTTATAATGACAATTGTTAGCTTTTTAAAAATTGCTTGGATTCTAAGCAGGTTTAAGTTTGAACAAATATTTGTTCAAGCGTTTAAAGAACTTTTTAATAAAGAAATAACAAAAGCAAGTTATTATTTCATCTTTTTTTGTATTGGAGCAATAGGCGACATCGTATTATTAATAAATGGTACTTTTTATGATAAACTCTGATACGCTTTAGTCTATGTTATTTAGTAAGTTATTTCTAAAAGGTTGTCTTATTAGACAGCCTCTTTTTTAGTTTAAATACAAAAGAGTGCCCCACTATTTATGTGAGGCACTCTTCTTCAATTATTCTTCAATCTTTTTCTTTTTGCTTACTAACTTATAAATAACCGGAATGATGATTAGTGTTAAGAATGTTGAAGTTGTTAAACCACCAATTACAGTTACTGCTAATCCTTTCGAAATTAAGCCAGATGTTGAATTTGAAAGGGCCATTGGTACTAATGCAAGAATTGTCGCTAATGCTGTCATTAGAATCGGACGTAATCTCGTCTTTGAAGCCTCAATTAATGCGTCAGTTACTTCTAATCCATTTTTACGGTTATGTTCGACACGGTCTAATAATACAACCGCATTCGTTACTACAATACCGATCAACATTAATAGTCCAATCATTGCACTCATTGATAATGTTTGCTTACCAATAAATAGTGCTAAGAAAGCTCCGACTGGTACGAAGATTAATGATGTTAAAATAACAAACGGTGTTCTTAAGCCACCAAATGTCATACTCATGATTAAGAATACTAATCCAACAGCAACTACCATTGCTATTCCTAAACTGCTGAATCCATCTGAAATCATATCTAAACCGCCGCCAATTTTCATATCGACGCTTTTTGGTAAATCAATTTTATTTAAATGATTTGTTACATCTTTTGTAATTGCTGCAGTATCTTTACCCTTTACTTCTGCACTTACTGATGCAAACATTTTTCCATCATCATGGTTGATTGAAACTGGTGCATCCTTTTGAGAAATCGTTACATAGTCTTTTATTTCTTTCGGACCTGTTGCAGTCATAAATTTAATTTTTTCAATATCTTCTTTTGAAGTTGCTTTAGTTTTATAACCTACAGTAAGCTTATTTGTTTCGCCGTTTAAATCGTAATCACCGATTTCAACGTCGTTAATTTTTTCATTAATAGCTCCCATAACTTGGAACATTGAAATATTTTCATCGCGTGCTTTATCGTTTAATGTAATTTCTAATTTAGGTTGTACATCTTTTAAATTATTAGAAACATTTTTCAAACGATCATCACTATTTAATTCTTTTTCAATTTTTGATGCTGCTTCTTTTAAATCAGCAAAGTTAGCAGAATATAAATTCACATCAATATTGTTCCCAGTTGGAGGACCATTTTGAGAAAGTTCTTTTGCTGTGATTGTTGTACCTCTTACTTTCGCATCAACAATTGAAGGAACTTCTTTGTTAATTTTTGAAAGTTCTTTATCCATGTTCTTTCCATCTTTTAGATTGATTTGGAAGATTGCTTTATTTTTGCCACCATCCATATTCATCATAAAATCACGTTTACCACCAACAGTAGCTTGTACACTGTCAATTTTGTCTGAATCTGCAAAGTATTTTTCTAATTCTTTTGCAACTATATTTGATTGGTCCACAGTACTATTCGATGGAAGAGTTGCTGTCACTTGAAGTGTTTTATTTACACTACCTGGTAAGAATGAGAATCCTAATAAAGGAATCATCGATAATGAACCAGCTAATAAAACGATTGATAATAAGATAACAATCCATTTACGTTTTAATGCCGAACGAAGTAACTTTTCATAACCTCTCATAAAACGAGTATCATTACTGTGTTCTTTTAATGGTTTTGATAAGAATTTTGCTCCTAATGTTGGAATTAAAATGATCGCAACAATTAGAGAAGTTAAAATCGAAACTACTACTGAAATAGCAAATGGTCTAAAGAATTCTCCAATAATACCACTTACAAATGCTAAAGGTAAAAATACTACTACCGTTGCAAATGTAGATGATGCAATAGCACCAATTACTTCTTTAGTTGCATATAAAGCCATCTCTTTTTTCTTATATTGATTTCCTTTTTGTTGTCTCCATCTGTAAATATTTTCAATTACAACGATACTATCATCAACAATACGTCCAATTGCAACAACTAGACCACCTAAAGTCATAATGTTCAAAGTATACCCCAATGAATTTAATACTGATATTGTTGCAAAGATTGAAATTGGTAATGATAGAATTGAAATGATTGTCGCTCTAATATTTCTTAAGAATAATAGAATAACGACTACTGTAAATAACGCACCTAATAAACCTTCTTTAATTAAAGAACTAACGGATTTCTCGATTTCTTTACCGTTATCCATAATGACATGCGTTTCTACATTATTGTCTTTCTTAAACGATTTAATTTCTTTTTTAACAGATGTTGCTACATCCGCTGTATTTGAATCTTGTGTTTGAGAAACAGATAAAATATAACTTTCTTTTCCGTTATATCTAGAAATTTGATCTTGAACTGATACTACTTTTACATCTGCAATGTCAGCAACCGTAACATTTTTTGGCGTTACTGTTTGTGCTTGTCCTGCACCTCTACCTAGTTGTGCTCCTTGAGTCATCGTACCCATTTGTGAACTTTGAGCAGCTGCACTAGATAAAACTGTTTTTTTGATTTGATCGACTGAGTTTAGCGTACCTTTCATTCGAACAGAAACTGTTTTTCCATTGTTCTCAACAGATCCTAATGGCACTGCATAATCTAGACCTTGAATTGCCGTTTTAATTGTATCTAAAGAAATCCCTTTTTCTTCTGCTTTTTTATTATCTACAACGATTTGAATTTCTTCATCTTTTGTACCTTGAAGACTTACATCACTAACACCAGTGATTTTTTTAATTTGAGGAAGTAAATCTTTTTCAATTGATTGTTGTAAATCTTTTACTTGTCCGTTATTTGCAATTGCAACTTGATAAATAGGAGCAGAATCCATCGCAATACGTTGAACTGTCGCTTCTGCTTTATCAGGTAACTTAGTTTTATTGATTACATTATCAACGTCTTTTTCAATTTTATCCATATCCGATCCAAAAGGATAAATTAAAAAGATTGAAGCCATATTTTCACTCGAAGTACTTGTTAACTGATCATAGTTTTCAAGCTTCATTAATCCTGATTCGATTGGTTTAGTGACCTCAGTTTCTATATCCTCAGATGATGCACCAGGGTATACTACCTGTACTGCAACAGCTGGAAATGAAACATCAGGAAATGTTTCAATTTGTATTTTTTGGGCTGAATAAATTCCCCCAACTAAAACAAGAACACTTAATATAATAACTGATATTGTGTTCTTCAAACTTAATTTCGTTAAGCCTGCAAACATAATGTATCTATTTCCCCTTTCAATTGGTTACAATTCTAATACGTGATTAGTTTATCAAATGTATATGAACAGAATATGAACAATTAAGAACATAATTTGAACTTTTTAATTTTACAAGTTTTTCGGAAGGATAATCATAAAGCTAGTTCCTTTTCCAACAACACTTTCAACTTCTATTTTCCCATGATGTATTTCGATAATTTTTTGTACAATCGAAAGACCAAGCCCGGTTCCTTTTTTATTTCTAGAACGGTCTGCTTGATAAAAGCGTTCAAATATCCGCTCAATATCTTCCTTACTTATTCCTAGCCCACTATCGCTAATGATGACGTGAATAGTATGATCCAACTCCAAAATATCTACTTTAATGTATCCAGCTATACTTGAGAACTTAATCGCATTTTGAAGTAAATTAATCCAAACTTGTTCAAGTAGTAAACGATCTGCTACTATTTCTGTTTGTGGTAAATTTAAAACTAATTGTAGCTTTTTACTTTCCCAATGTGGCTCTAGCGCTAAAATAATTTTTCGAATTTGTTCATCTAATTTATAGGTCGTAGGCTGGAATGGATGTTGTTCAGAGTCTAGTGAAGCTAGCTTTAATAATCTTTCGCTCATCATAGAAAGACGTTCACTCTCTGCCTCAATAATGGATATGTAATGTTCCTTTTTCTCTTCAGCTAACTGCTTATTTCTTAAAACCTTTGCAAATCCCTTAATAGATGTTAACGGCGATTGAATTTCATGAGAAACATTTGAAACAAATTCACTTCTCATCTCTTCTAACTTGTTTAACTTGTTCGTCATTACATTAAAGTTCGAAGCAAGTAATCCAATTTCATCTTTACGTTTAATCGTTACTTGAACGTCATAGTTACCTTTAGCCAGTTCTTTTGTAGCCCGAATTAGTTCTTTTACTGGCTTTACTAATAACTTAGCAACAAATAAAAATGTTACTGATCCAATGATTAATGTTGTAAGCAAGCTAAAAAATAAAACTCTCCGCATTTTAAAGAACCCACGATCTATATTGGGCTGAATAAATAAAGCATATTGATGCCCATCTTTTTCAAAAGGTAGACCAATGAGATATCCTTTTGTTTGAACATCACTTTTGTTTAGTACATTTAATACTTGTTCTTTTTTTATATTCTTCTTTTTTAGTGCTGTATTTTTCAAAACGATTTTACCCGACTCATCATACAGTGATATATAAAAATTTTTACTAAGAATTTGTAAGGTCGCATCTACTCCATTTTGATTATCTTGTTTAGAATAGATAGAAATAAAATTTTCTCCAACATCAATTAAATCACTTTGTACTTCTGTTTCAACATGTTTAATAAAGTATTTTGAAGCGATAAAAAAAGTAATGACTAAACTCAATAAAATAACTGAAATAAAGATTAAAACCAATCTCGTATACATGCTTTTCATGCGTGATTTTCCTCTAATTTATAACCTAAACCTCTTATTGTAACGATTTCGACTGTAGCCTTTAACTCTCTTAGACGCTCTCGTATTCTCTTTATATGCACATCAACTGTGCGTTCATCTCCTTCATAATCAAGTCCCCATATTTGCTCAATCAAATCATTTCTCGTAAAAATTCTTCCAGCTTGACTTGCAAGCTTCATCAATAATTCGAATTCCTTTAATGGTAATGTAATGGATTGTTCATTCGCCGAAATTTCATATTTAACTTGATTAATCGTTAAATTACCTACAAAGATATTTTTATCAGATAGTAATTGAAATCTTCTTAATAGAGCTTTTACACGGGCTACGATTTCCAATGGATCAAAGGGCTTAACAACATAATCATCTACCCCGAGGTCAAAGCCTTTTAATTTATCTTGAGATTCACCTTTTGCTGTAACCATTAAAATTGGAATATCATAATACTTTTTAACCTCTTTGGTCAGCTCATATCCATCTACTTCAGGCATCATCACATCAACTACTACTATTTGAATATTATTTTCTTCCAGTAACGTTAATGCTTCTTGACCATTTTCAGCCTCAATAACTGTATAACCTTCACCACTTAAAAAAATAGAGATTAACTCCCGAATATTTGCATCATCATCGACAACTAATACTTTTACATGATTCAATAAATTCACCTACTTACATTTACAAATAATTATGTACCTATTATATAAATTCATTATGAACTAAATATGAATTACGAAACCAGAACTAACTATATAAAAAAGAGAATGGCTTAATTGACCACTCTCTTTAGGTAGTTTTAAATATTTTTTCGACCTATTTTAAATTCGTGATTTTCTACAATACTAATCAATCTATTCTCACGACTTTACCTGATTTTCTAACTCTAACGATCCTCTTCCTTTTCTCAGACTTTCCACATTGATATTTTCCATTTTCATCATCTACTACAGAATCCTTACGAGTCATAAATACTGCTATTAACATAGTTAAAATAAGTATCCCGCCAAATATATACATTTCTAGCACTACATAACCCCCACTTACTTTATCAAAATTGAATGCAAAAAAGACACTAGGAAAATCTCCAGTGCCTTAATAAGACATCATTTTGGAAACCTTCTCCTACACGCCTACGAGGTTAGCTGTCGGATTCGGACCTAAAAAGTAGCCCTACCTAAAAAGGATTCACCCCAAAGTACAATTGTACAAAAATTGGTTCCCCCGCTTCAAAATTGAAATGTCCTCAATAATAGAAGAAACACTCAACCAAAACTCAGCGATCTATGGTCATTTAATTTTATGTATATTACTTAAATTACAATTCAACTACTAAATTGTAAACTATTTTACTACTTAAAGAAACTAATATGTCTTTTGATTAAAAATGCTGGGCCAATAAATGACCATTATGTTAATCTTTTCCTAGTTGATTTTTGGAAAGCAAGTTGTTCAATATTACTTACTAAAAAAGGGCATGAGTCCATCTCTATTATGAAACCCTAATTCACAGTTAACGTATGTAATAATCTTTAACTATGGTCTTTTAAAATAAGTAATAACCCCCATTATTAAATTAAAAGTCACATATATCAATAAGATGGTTCCAACAATTCTTCCTGTGCTTTTATTCTTTTTCTTTGCAAATTTGTTAATTAAGAAGACAATAATAGCTATTACTAAAATAAGAATTAATAGTGGCAAAAAAATAAATAAGTCTGACATAGTTTATTCTCCTTTAAGTAATCTCTAAACATGAAGATACTAAATAAACTAATATTCTATGGAGAATCTTTTTATTCCTTGTTTACTAAAATACACTAGTACAAATAGAAAAAAGGATCGCCGCAGCAACCCTTTCTTAGCGCAGATTATTTCTCCCAAAGTTCAACCAATCTACCTTCAGGATCTTTAATCCATGCAAACTTACCATAATCACTAATCTCTTTATCCTTTGCAAGAGATACACCGACTTGTTCAAGATGCTTAATCGTCTCGTCTAGGTTATAAACTTGAAAATTTAACATCACTTGCTGTTCTGATGGGAAATAATTGTCTTCTTCCGTAAAGAAAGAAAAGATCGTTTCATTTTCTGAATCAGGTTTAATAATAGTCCCATTCCAGTTTTCTATTTCAACATTCAGCACTTTACTGTACCATTTTTTTAAAGCATCCAGATTTTTAGTCCTCCAAAATATTCCCCCGACACCTTTGATCATCATATTCTACTCCCTCACTTTTTATAAATTTATTAAAAAAACACTTTTGTTTACTTACTTTGCATAACCTTCTCTATTCGACGATCTGGTAATAGCCACATAATTGCAACGATTACATAAATTATTTGAGCGAACCATGGCCAGATCAAAGACGTGCAAACTGCAGATAAGTAACAAACCACTGAAGCTTTTCCTTTCCAATCATTACCTACTGCTTGTTTTAACTTTGAATTCTTTCCCTCTTTTTGAATAATTATACCTTGTAAAATGAAGTAAGCTATTGCTGCCATTAAGAGTATTACTCCATAAAGCATTGTCGGATAAGGTTTATAATGGTTTTCTCCCATCCAACCAGAAGCAAAAGGAATTAAGGATAACCAGAAAAGCAAATGAAGATTTGCCCACATTATTGATCCTGTCACCTTTTGTAAAGTGTGTATCATATGATGATGGTTGTTCCAGTAAATACCTACATAAATGAAACTAAGTAAATAACTAAGAAAGGTTGGGAAAAGTTGTAATAAGTCTTGTATATTCGGACTGTGAGGAATCCTAATTTCTAGAACCATAATTGTAATAATGATAGCAAGTACACCGTCACTAAAAGCTTCCAACCGATTTTTATTCATTTTTTACTCCCTATTATTATTTGTCTTTTTGTTTTATTTATATTTCTATCTATTTAATTTCCTTATTTCCTCGTAATATTAAAATTTCATATCGGTTAATTTAAAGAATGCCCGTCACTTAGCAAGCCTTTGTTCTAATTCACTTTTTTGGCGCAAGTGATGACGAAAATGCATATAAACCAAATCAAGCCATTCCCTTGCATTTAGCCATCCGAACCCTCCATGCTGGACTTTATAATTTGGGTTAATATGATCCACTTTCGATTCCCATTGGCTCAACCTTATAATTAATTGATTAATTCTGCTGATAAGCTCGTCCTTGCTTTCTGAATTATTAGGTGGATCATTTAGTTCATCTGGTAATCTAATTTTAATTGGTGGAAATCCCCCAAGCTTATATAATTGCTCACCAAATTCTGTTTTTCCAAGGGGTTGCTCATCATTTAATGTGGCACAAGTTTCCATGCTATCGATAAATGATTAAATGGTCATACATTTGACCAATAGACCAAACCGCCTCTTCAGATTTATACCTTAACTGTTCCAAAGAGTAATTCTGAAGCTCGTTTTTGTATCTATTAATCAGTTCAAGTTCGCTCAGGGTAGATTCCTCCTTTGTATTCACTTAAATCTAAAATTTTACATTTTTTGCATATGTAACTAATCATTCAATATTTCTTTTACGAATACCTGCTTCAAAATATCTACCATTTATCTCAATTAAAAAATCGACTTTGCAGTCGATTTTTTTTTGTACAACTAAATTATACTTTACATAAGAACTAGAATAGAGTCCTAATTACTAAATATAGTTTTATTTATATAGATCCACAAACACAAAAAAGGAATCTCCTAAATTAATGATTCCTTAAAAAATTCTCAATAGCTAGTATAGTATTTAAATAACTTTTTAAATTTAATATGGAGTAGGTATAGGCGTTCCCGGTGGTCTCCACCAAGATTCAACAGTTTTCCAAGCAGTATTATAATCGTAACCTTTTCCCATCAAATAACCTATAGCAACTGCTTCTGTTAATGCATGTTGATAGCCAAGATGTTGTGCTTCTTTTAATCCATGGCTAACAGCTGGATTTATTAATGTTAGAATTTGTTGTGGATTTACAGCTTGCTGTGGATTTCTATAATAATCATTGTGATTATAAGGTACATAGTTGTAGAAATTCATATTAACTTTCCTCCCTTTTCAATAACGTATTATGCAATCTTGGGCTTTCGAATCTTTATAATATATGTAGATTTGGGAGTTTGCGGAATAGGCTTTAAGCATGGCTTAAAAATTTTTTGGTGAACATTACAGTCACAACAGTTTCTAATATACTTTTATAACGTGAATCCTTCCAAAAACTTCCCAATGCTTAATTTAAAATAAGCAGCCAATGGTTGTATTAGAAGTTCAGCTAATGCCTTAATTGGTTAAACTGTTCACATTCACTTATGATTCAAAAATGTTTCAATTGCAGTAATTAATTTTGTTTCATCTTTTTTTGTCTTTCCTTCTATTTCACTAGTTGTGAAACTCATTAATTTTTTGTTTTGATTATAAAATGAAATACTGTATATCCATCCCTTTACATCAGTCTTTTTATTTTGGGCAACTTTAATATCTTTAATATCACTAATAAAGTTATTAATTGCGTTCTGTTCTGTTATTACTGTGTTCTCCCCATTCTGACCGTTAGTAACTTCAATTTCATTAATTCCATTTAAATTTCCGTGATACACTTCCGAGAAACTCTACCTTCAAATATTTTTAAGTTAATTATATCAATTTAATGACTTATATAATTTGAGGGAATTTTAGATTTTTCCATATAAATTCAGATCATTCTTATGCACCATTTATTACATTCTGTCTAAATAAAATAAATAAAAGGCACTGACTAGGTCAGCACCCCACCCTGCGACTATCCGTCACACAAAAAGACTACCTAAGTAGTCTAAGTAGTCTCTCTTTGTTCAACTATTAAGAAACTATAAAACTAATACTGATATAGTCCTGTCTACGCAAAATAAAAAGTAAAGGTACTATTTTTAATCTACTTTTTCTACCAATGATTGATAAATTTCTTTCAGTGACCACACTTTCCCTTTTTCATCTTTATAAATGACATGTTCACTTTGAAAATGGGCAGGGGAATCCAAACCTGCAGCAGCAGCTAACCGAAATAATCCTTCACGCATTGAAATTAGATAATTCGCTGTTCGATATTTTTTTTCATCAATGACAAGGGCTTTTTGTAAATCAGGATCTGTTGTGGCCACACCGACTGGACATGCATTGGAGTGACATTTTAATGCTTGAATACAACCAATCGTAATCATAAATCCTCTTGCGATATTAACAAGGTCAGCCCCCATTGCCAGTGCAATCGCTACTCGATCTGGCGAAAATAATTTTCCTGAGGCTATTATTTTAACTTGGTCACGTACACCATATTTTCTTAAAGCATGATCCATTAAAGGTAATGCAGATTTAATTGGCAACCCTACACTATCCGCCAGTTCCTGGTATGTGGCACCTGTCCCCCCTTCACCACCGTCTACAGTAATAAAGTCAGGGCCCTTCCCAGTACTTTTTATATATTTTGCTAATTCATCAGCTTCGTAACCACTTCCAATAACTACTTTCATTCCTACTGGTTTTCCAGTTTGTTCACGAATTTGTTCCATAAAGTCAAACAAAGAAGGAAAGTCTTGAAACTCTCGAAAACGATTAGGACTATCAATCGATTTAAACGGTTCTACCATTCTTATTCTTGCAATTTCCTCTGTTACCTTTTCCCCATCAATATGCCCACCTCGTGTTTTGGCACCTTGAGCTAATTTAAGTTCAAAAGCTTTTACTTGAGGAATTTTACTTTTTTCTTTCAAGGCATCCCAATTAAAATTTCCCTCTTCATCTCTAACCCCGAATAAACCTGGGCCAATTTGCATGATAATATCAACGCCACCCTTTAGATGGTATTCAGACAAACCACCCTCACCTGTATTCATCCATGTCCCCTTCGCAATTGCTAATCCCTCTGAGAGTGCAGTAATAGCCTTTTCACCTAGGGATCCATAGCTCATAGCAGACATACCAATCTGGCCTTTTACAATAAAAGGATACCTCGTGTTTTTACCGATCACAATTGCATCACTATCATCCAATAAAAATGCAAGTGAATTATTCTTCTCTAATCTTTCTTCCTTCTGTGTAAATAAAGGCTCTTTAATCAATAAATATCGGTTTGTTGTTACGTTTATTTGCTGGTCCATTTTTAATTCTTCTGACAGTTTTGGAAACATCGAATTTCTAATATAATATCCTTTTTCTTCAAAGTCTCTTTTAGACCCAAACCCAAGGACATCTCGTTTATATTTTGCTTTTTTGACAATATGCTCATATTCTTCTCTAGAAAAAGGTTTACCTTCTAGGTCATTGTTAAATAAATACTGACGTAACTCAGGTCCAATCGTTTCTAAGAAGTACCTAACCCGTCCTATTACTGGATAATTACGGAGTATTGGATGCTGCTTCTGTTTTCGATCGATAAAAAACAAATATAGTGTACCTATAATTAAAACTAAAAGTATTATGGCCAAAAAAGTGAATCCAAGGATAATTAAAACATTTGTTATATTCAATTATAATTCCCCCTTGAAAAAGTTCCGTAACATAGCTATCAAATTTATTTTAAATTAAAATACTTCTTTCCTACTCTCCTTAATCGGGTTTACATTTTATTCTTTACATATTTCCTTCCAATTTATACAATGCTTGCATCATCGAACACACCCAAATTCAGCATAAAACTTTATCTGATCATTTGAATATTCTTCAAGAGAGGTTTGTATTTCCTTTCTCTTCCAAATAAGTGGTCTCTCTTTTTTATATAGAGCCTAATATTTTCATTTATAAATATTCAAAAAAACATAAAATAGTCCTCTCATAATTGAACTTTAATGCCCCGATTCCAGTGGAAATTTGAAGTGTCTTAGGTCTCGCTCCATAGAAAAACGAGTGAAAACCTAAGTCTTTTTTTCTTTAATACTAATCTCAAAACAGTCCTGAATATTAAAATCTAATTAACTTTTTATCTTCAAAATAATAAGTTAATAAATTTTCTAGGACGTGTTAATATTCTTCTTGTTAAATAGTGGAATAATATGGAATACTAAAACTAATAACTATTATTTTAATTGTTGAATAATAACTTCAGGAGTGTCTTATGAATAAGATTCGGATTAGTAAAGTAGGTTTATTTAAACTATTTTTCATTTCAATATTACTAGTTACATTTATATTCGTTGGAAAAAACGTACTTTTAAACTTCGACTTTAAAATGTTCTTTAACTATATGGAGTCTCTTACATTAATACAGTACTTTTTGATTTTTACATTAGGTATTTTAGCTGTATCGCCAATGTTTTTATATGACTTCGTACTTGTAAGACTATTAAAATTAGATTTTAGTTTTCGAAAAATACTAATGGTTGCTTGGCTTGCGAATACTTCCTCAAACCTAATTGGTCTTGGTGGGGTTGCCGGTACCACCATACGGACTCTATTTTATCGAAAAGATCGCACCGGACCAGAAATTGTTAAAGCAGTGAGTAGTGTTACGATATTCTTACTTTCTGGATTATCGATATTGAGCTTAGTTTTATTTACTGGAATATTTGATTTATCATTTTTAAATGAATATAAGTATTTATATATCGCTATAATCATTGCAATTTGTTATTTCCCGGTTATGTTTTTAGTCGTTTATTTAAAACGTAATTTTTTCTCGGAGAATTTTTCCGCAAAATATATGCTTTCATTGGTTGTCATTTCCTTATGTGAGTGGTCTTTTATTTTATTATTCATTTACTTCATTTGCTTATTTTTACATATCGACATTTCAATCATTGAGGTTTTACCTGTTTTTTTAGTAGCATCTGTTGCAGCACTTTTAAGTATGATTCCAGGTGGTCTTGGGTCTTTTGATTTTATTTTCCTACTAGGTTTTACATACTTTGGAATCGATAAGGAAACGACACTTCTTGTTTTATTGATTTATCGTTTCAGTTATTTCTTTTTTCCGTTTGCTTGCGGTATTATTTTAGCTCTTAAATTATTATGGAATAAAATAAATCAATCATTTAATAATATTCCAAATCAAATTTCTACTTATTTAGGGCATAAACTTTTAACGATTTTAGTATTTTTATCTGGCGTTATTCTATTAGTTTCCGCTGCTGTACCAAGCATGCTTTTAAGAATTAGTCTTTTAAATTTAATTTTACCTTCGACAATTATTAATATTTCACATTTAATTTCCGTCACAGCAGGCTTTACATTGTTAGGACTCTCTCGTGGAATTGATTATAAAGATAAAAGAGCATGGTATATTACACTTTTCATGCTGATTGTTGGGGCAGTTACAACGTATTCAAAAGGATTAGATTATGAAGAAGCACTTTTTGTATTAGCAGTTGCTTTTATATTATTTATTTCAAAGAAACAATTTTATAGAGAAAGCTTCGTTTTAACTTGGGGTAAGCTTATTGTTGATAATTTTATTTTATTTTTCTTTTTGGGTAGTTATTTACTTATTGCTTATATCAATCTACCTCAAACAAATGTCAAAATACCTGCTAAATATTTACCTTATATACTTGTTAATTCGAGAGATATCGTGATTAGTGCAGTTCTTGGTTTTGCAGCTGCTTTATTATTTTTTTATATCGCATTTTTTAAAGTTAAAAGAAAACAATTTGAATTTATAAATACGAAAGCTGAAGAAGAAAAAATAAAAGAACATTTTAATCAGTATGGTGGTACAGAACTTTCACATTTGGTTTTTTTACATGATAAATATTTATTCTGGGCTCAGGATGAGACAGTATTATTTATTTTTCAGCCATATGCAGACAAATTAGTTATTTTAGGTGACCCGGTTGGTGAAAAATCTCGTTTATATCCTGCTATTGAGGAATTATTAAACTATGCTGATCAATTTGGATATACACTTGTCTTCTACCAAGTAAACTCAAATTCACTATCCTATTTACATGAAAATGGATTTGATTTCTTTAAACTTGGTGAAGAAGGTTTTACTGATATATCATCATTCACTTTATCTGGAAAACGTAATAAAGGAATTCGTGCACTTTACAATAAATTTGAACGCGAAGAATATAGTTTTGAAATTATTGAACCCCCTTATTCAAATGAATTTTTTACGGAATTAAAGGAATTATCACAAGAGTGGTTGAAAGGGCGAAAAGAAAAAGGGTTTTCACTTGGCTATTTTGATGAGGATTACATCAAACTTGCACCAGTAGCTATTATTAAAAACAATGAAAATAAAATGATTGCTTTTGCATCTATTATGCCAAACTATAATGAGCATACAATTTCAATTGATTTAATGCGTCATAGAGTTGACGCACCAAAAGGAATTATGGACTTTATGTTTGTTAACTTAATTGAATGGTTTAGGTCTAGAAATTTTCATTATTTTAATGTCGGTATGACACCTTTAGCAAACGTGGGTCTATCTAAGTATTCTTTTACAAGTGAAAAAATTGCAGCGCAAATTTATCAATATGGACAATTTTTATATCACTTTCAAGGTTTAAGAAGCTTCAAAGAGAAATATGTTAATTCTTGGACACCTAAGTTTTTGGCGTATCATAAAAAAACATCCTTACCAATCACAATGCTACAAATAACTTCATTAATTTCTAGGTCTAGAAAAAATTAAATTTACAGCCAGTTAATGTATTGAACATTGACTGGCTTTTTTATTGTGAAGAAGCTATTTCCACTTCAAACCTCCTCAATTAATAATCAAAATAAATAAATTGGTAAAAAATAATAGTTATTATCGCTTGCAAAATTATTTCTCATCAATTATGATTGTGTCATATTAAATTGTGCACAATTAATATAAAAGGATGTCGATCGAATGAATAAAGAAAATCAGCTTTTGCTTGAAAATCAACTATGCTTTTCAATTTATGCTTGTTCGCGAGAAATTACTAAATTATATCGTCCAATTTTAGATGAGATTGGCATAACGTATCCACAATATCTTGCATTGCTTTCACTTTGGGAAAAAGACCAACAAACTGTGAAAGAACTTGGGGAGACTCTTTTTTTAGACTCAGGAACTCTTACACCAATGCTAAAACGAATGGAATCTGCGGGACTAATTTTCCGTAAACGTGATTCAAGTGATGAAAGAAAAGTATTAATTACATTAACTGAAGAAAGTATTAAATTAAAAGAAAAAGCTTTCTGTATACCTGAGAAGTTTTTCAAGGAAAGTAATACTACTCAAGAGGAATTTTTAACAATATTAAACCAAACAAAAACATTATTAAAGAAAGTCCAACTTGCAAATGAAAATAAAAAATAGATAATTTATATTAAGGAGAGCTTGTAATGGAAAAATTATATACTGCTAAAGCAACTGCAACAGGTGGACGTGACGGAAGAGTTATTTCATCTGATGATTTTATTAATTTATCACTTAAACCACCGGTAGAATTAGGTGGTCCTGGTGGAGCAACAAATCCAGAACAACTTTTTGCCGCTGGCTATTCAGCTTGCTTTGATAGTGCATTAAATTTAGTAGCTCGTAGCCAAAAAATTAAATTAGAATCCACATCAGTAACTGCAAACATAACAATTGGTAAAGACCCTGCTGACGGAGGATTCAAATTAGCTGCTCAACTTGATGTAAAAGTACAAGGTGTACCAACAGAAGTAGCTGTAGAACTAGTAAAAGCAGCTCATGGTGTTTGCCCATATTCAAAAGCAACTAGAGGAAACATGGATGTACAATTAAGAGTAATCGGATAATATTTAGCATAATGGGAGAAGGAAAAGTTTTTACATACACCTTCTCCCTCTTTCTTTATCCTTGTTCCATTATCGTTTCATATTTCAATGAATCGTCTTTTGTGAAGAATTTTCTATAGGATAGAAGTGTTGAGGAGAATACACTAATTGCAATTGCGCCTATTAAAATACATTCGATTAGCAATTGATATTTAATCGCATATAAAGGACTTATGCCAGCAAAGATCATTCCCGTCATCGAGCCTGGTAAAGTAACAATTCCTACAGTTTTAGCTCGATCAATTGATGGAATTAAGGCAGCTTTTATTGAATTTTTTATGACATTATTTGAAGCTTGTTTTGTTGTTGCCCCTAAGCATAATGCAGCTTCAATTTGATCTTTACTTGCCTGAATTTCAGCCTTAAGTCTTGTTAACGCTAAGCTATTTGCATTCATTGATGTACTAATAATCATACTTGAAATTGGAATAACATATTGAGCTTTTAAAGCAATTTTATTTGCTACCAATACGACTCCTAAAGAAATCATGACGCCTAGCAAAATACTAATAAATGAAATAAAAAATGCTCCTTCAATTTCTTGTGACCTTTTACTCGAAGTATAAGCACCGAATAAAATCATACAAAATAAAATAATGATGACAATTAAAAAATGCTCTATTTGTAGTATGTATTCAAGTACATAACCCATGATCATTAATTGAATGACGGTCCTTACTGAAGAAACGCCAATGTCTTTTTCAACACCAAGTTTTTGATAATAGGATAATCCGATTGCAATAATAATTAATAAAAACGTCAGAGATACTCCTGTAATATGCAAATTACCTTCCATCATTTCACCTCTTTAAGCAATTGTAGAAAGAAAATTTCTCCCTAATTCTGTGCTTGGTCTATTAAAAAACTCATTAACTGGACTCACTTCTACTAATTTACCATCAATCAGTAACCCTACTCGATCAGCTATTTGTTGAACTAGATCCATATTATGTGTAACAAGAATAATCGTTAAATTTTCTTCTCTTTTTAAAGTTACTAGAAGCTCCTGAATATGTAGAGTCGATTGTGGGTCTAATGCTGAAGTAATTTCATCACATAATAAAATAGTTGGTTTCATGGCTATTGCTCTTGCGATCGATACTCTTTGTTGTTGACCAATCGAAAGTGTTGAAGCATTTCGATCAAGTAATTTCGTCTCTAATCCTACTTTTTCTAATAAAGATTTTGCAACTGTTTTCGAATCTGACTTATCATAGCTACCGTTTAATTTGACTCCAAACAAAATATTATCCTCAACGGTCCCTTCAAATAATGAAGGAGTTTGTAGGATCATTACAGCACTTTTTCTTAAACTTTGAGGTGTCATTTTGTATATTGATTGTCCATTTAAATGAATTTCACCTTTGCTTATCGACTGTAATCGATTTAATGTCCGAAGCAAAGTCGATTTCCCCGCTCCTGAAGTTCCAATTAGGCAAAAAATTTCACCCTTATTAGTTTGAAAATTAATGTTTTTAAGGATCGAACTACCAAGAATATCTACACTTATATTGTTAATTGATAAGGTCATTTTATTTCACCTCTTACTAAATGAAAGGTGCCCCATACAAGGACACCTTTTTAAAATTAACTAAATTATTTTTCTTCCTCGGCCATGAGGTATGCAAAGTGGCGTTCCGAATAATGGGTCCTTCACAATATCGCAATTCATACAGAAAACGTCACAGATTAAGTTCTGATTTATGATGTTTTCTGGATCTCCTTCTGCGTATACTTCACCATTTGAAATTGCAACAACGTTGTGTGCATATCGACATGCTAGGTTTATATCATGTAGTACCATAACAATTGTACGCTGCTCTTTTTCATTTAATTCGTAAAGTAAGTCTAATATCTCGATTTGATGTGTTAAATCCAAATACGTTGTTGGTTCATCTAATAAAATTGTATCTGTGTCCTGTGCCAATGTCATCGCAATCCAAGCACGTTGACGTTGTCCACCAGATAAAGAATCGACTAATTGATCTTTTAATTCATACATATTTGTCATTTTCAAAGCATGATTTACTTTTTCTTCATCTTCTTTTGACCATTGTTTTAACCAAGTTTGATATGGATATCTTCCTTGTTTTACTAATTGAAAAACGGTTAAACCTTCTGGTGCAACAGGACTTTGAGGAAGGATTGAAAGATTACGTGCAATTTCCTTTGTAGGTCGCTTACTAATTTCTTTTCCATCAAGTAAGATGGTTCCACTTTTTGGTTGAAGTAATCTTGCAAGTGAACGAAGTAATGTTGATTTTCCGCAGCCATTAGCTCCAATTAAAACTGTGATTTTTCCTTTTGGGACTTGAAAATTTAATTCGTTTATAATTGTACGATCATCATACGATAACGTTAATTTTTCTGTTTCGATTGCGCTCGTTGACATCTTATCACCTTTTTCCAGTCTTAAATAATAAATAGATAAAATATGGTGCACCAATTACAGCAGTAAATACACCAGCAGGTATTTGAATTGGACTAAACACCGTTCTTCCTATTGTATCAGCTACTAATACCATGATGGCACCGATGATTCCAGATAAGGGAATCAATACACCGTAAGAAGCACCAACTATTTTCCGAGCAATATGAGGTGCAATTAGTCCAACAAATGCGATTGCTCCTGCAAATGCAACTGCACCAGCTACTAATGCTGTACTTATAAATAATAAGATTAGTCGATTTTTTTCTACTTGAACACCTAAGCTTGTTGAAACTTCATCTCCAAGTTGCTGCGTATTGATATGTCTAATAAACGATAATGCTAACACGATAAAAACTAGCGTCCAGACTGAAATGATTTTAACTTGTTCCCAGTTCGCTCCATATACGCTCCCGGTTAACCACATATTCGCTTCAGTTGCTCTAAAAATAGGTCCAATAATCATAAAGAATGAAGTTGTCGCTTGAGCTAATGCCGAAAATCCTACTCCTACTAAAACTAATCTTAAAGGTCTTAATTCCCCATCCTTGTAAGCAAAAGCATAGACAAATACTAAACTGATCATGGCACCGATAAATGCCGCTAATGGTAGCCATTTTATACTTACTGTTAATTGATTCGTCCGATTATCACTAAATATAGCTAAAAATAATACAACGGCAGCGCCTGCTCCACCTGTTATTCCAAGTATATCTGGAGATGCTAGTGGATTTCTAACCAACCCTTGAAGAATTGCTCCAGCAATCGCTAAAGAAATCCCAGCAAAAATGGCAATGATGATTCGTGGCATTCGAAATGCTTGAATAAATAATTCATCTATTTTTTCGCCTTCACCAAAAATAACAGATAATACTTTTGGAATTGAGATATAACGGTCACCTAGCGTTAAGCTCACTATAAATGAACTGATCAGTAAAAGAAGGGCAATTATTAAAACGGAAAATGATCGTTTACTAAATAGTAGTGAAAAGTACTTGTTTCTTAATTTGATCATGTTCATTTTACTGTACCGCCTTTTCTTGCTAAGTAAATAAAAAACGGTGCACCAATAACTGCAGTCATAATACCAACTGGCGTTTCTTCTGGCATTAAAATATAACGAGATCCTACATCAGCTAAAAGAAGTAAAATTGCCCCGAAGATCCCACAAAATGGAATCATCCAGCGATAATCATTTTTAACGAACATTCTAACTATTTGTGGAACAATTATACCAACTAATCCTATTGGTCCTGCTATACTTACAGCACCACCGGCTAGAATGATGACTAATACAACTAATGTCGTTTTTAATAAAGCTGTATTTTGACCTAAAGCTCTAGATACATCTTCTCCTAACATGAATGTATTAATCTTTCCACCAAGTGCAAGTGAGACCACCCAAGCTATGACGATATATGGTAGTACCATATGTAAAGAATCAAGTGAACGCCCTTGAACTGAACCCGCTAGCCAAAATAGTACTTGCTCTAATGCTACTTCATTTGTTACTAGTAAGCCTTGGGTGATTGAGCTAAACATAGCTGCAATTGAAACACCAGCTAAAGTAATTTTTAATGGTGTCGCTCCGTCTTTCCCTATTGAACTTAACCCAAATACAAATACCGCTGATAATGTAGCTCCTATAAATGAAAGCCATATAGTCGCATTAGGTGATTGTAAATGAAAAAAAGTGATACTAAGTACAATTAACATCGAGGCACCTGCGTTAATTCCTAGAACGCTTGGTGATGCTAGAGGATTTTTAGTTAAAACTTGCATAAATAAACCAGCGATTGCTAAACTTGCTCCTACTATTGAGGCAATAATAGCTCTTGGAACTCGAACATTTTGAATAATTAACTGTTCATTAGACCCATCAAATTGTGTAAATGAATGAATTAAGCTTGTAAAACTAGTATCTGTATATCCTAGTAAAATACTAGAAAAAAAACAAATCACTAATAATAAGATACAAGCTACAAATACAATAACTCTTGATCTTGGATGAATAAGCATTTTATATCTCCTACTATTCTATTCTCTTCTATTAGTCTAAATGATATGAATTATCAAGTCAATGAGAATGATTTTCATTTTCTTATTGACTTCTAATCAAATCTTAATCTATAATACTATTTGTCGAGAAAAATGATAATCATTATCAACTAAAAAGGGAGACCATTCTATGAAAAAACTAAAATTTTCCTCACTAATTGCTCTATTCATTGCAGCAATTATGGTATTAGGTGCTTGTGGCACAAAAAAATCAGACGAAGCTTCTGGTAAAGAAAGTAAAAAAGCAAATACAATTACAATTGAGCATGCAATGGGTACGACAAAAGTTCCTGTTAATCCAAAAAGAGTTGTTATTTTAACAAACGAAGGAACTGAAGCTTTATTAGCATTAGGTGTGAAACCAGTTGGTGCTGTTAAATCATGGACAGGTAACCCTTGGTACGATCATATTTCTAAAGATATGGATGGCGTAGAAGTTGTAGGTGTGGAAAGTGAAGTTAACCTTGAGAAAATCGCTGGTTTAAAACCAGATTTAATCATCGGTAATAAAATGCGTCAAGAAAAAGTGTATGAGCAATTAAGTGCTATTGCACCAACAGTTTTCGCTGAAACATTACGTGGAGATTGGCAAGAGAATTTCAAATTTTATGCAAAAGTTTTAAACAAAGAAGAACAAGGTAATAAAGTATTAGCTGATTATACAAAACGTGTTGATGATCTAAAAGCTGAATTAGGCGATAAAGTAAATCAAAAAATTTCAATGGTCCGTTTCATGGGCGCTGATGTACGAATCTATCACCAAGATACATTCTCTGGTGTAATACTTAAACAATTAGGTTTCCAACGTCCAGAAGAACAAAATGCTCCTGATTTTGCTGAAAGAGGCGTAACAAAAGAACGTATTCCAGCGATGGATGGAGATTACCTATTCTACTTTACATTTGATGATGGTAAAGAGTCTGGATCTAAGCTTGAAAAAGAATTTACAGAAGATCCTTTATTCAAAAAGTTAAATGCTTCTAAAAATGGACATGTCATGAAAGTAAGTGACACAATTTGGAACACTGCGGGTGGAATCAAAGCTGCTTACTTAATGTTAGATGACGTTGAAAAGACTTTTAAATAATAAATAATAAAAAAGGTTTACCTTTATTGTCAGATGACAATTTAGGTAAACCTTTTTGTTAATATCGGAAGTAAGGAAAACTTTATAAGAATTACCTTACCCACACTACCTGCTTATCCCGCTTTTCCCGCATCTTCAGCCTTACCTGCACTTAGTGTAAGCATCATATGCTCCTGGTCCCAATATTCATTGTTAAATTTTAAACTATTAGGGGTTTTCGCGAATGTTTTGAATCCTAGTTTTTCATATAGTTTTTTTGCTGTTTCGTTTCCTTCTATGATATTTAATGTAAGTTGTTCAAGCCCTAAGCTTTTTGCTAAGTGGATTGCTTCTTCGATTAGAAGATAGCCTGCCCCCATTTTTCGAACTCTAGTAGAAACATAGACAGACTCGATTTTCCCTTTATGTTCTGCTTTAACCTTTTCAAATGTTTTTAATGTTGCTACTCCAATTAACTCACCTTTGTCAGTAAATGCACCGATTGTATAATTTTTATCTTGATCTAATATTTCTGCTTTGTATTCAATAGGGTCATCTTGATCAAGTATTTCATCCATAGTTGTAATAAAAACTTCAGGATTCTCTTTTAAACCTTCTAAACGAATATTAAGATAGATTTCAGCATCTTCTTTAGTTAATAAACGTATTTTCATACTATCCCGTTGCCAAAAAATTATAAAAACTAATAAACATTTATTATTTTTATAAATTTGTTTTCTTCCCTGTTCTGCGTGTTCGATTTCGCTAAACTATAGCTAATCTCGTTTGATATAACACTCCAAGGGCGTAAATTCGGATACAACGAATCCTACATATTAACAATGACATTTAGTTGTCAAATTGCTAATTCATATCGTGACAAGTTGATTGCTGCATTTAAATCTCTATCCATTTTATGACCGCATTTACAACTGTATAAACGATCAGATAGCTTTAAGTCATTTTTAATGTTTCCGCAACTTGAACACATTTTAGAAGAAGGATACCATTTATTAGCTTCTACAAACTCAATCCCGTATTTTTCACATTTATATTGAACTTGTCGTTTAAATTCGTACAAACATTGTTTCGCAATCGCTTTAGCCAAATGCTTGTTCTTCATCATTCCTTCGATGTTTAAGTTTTCCATTACAATACGATATGGCTTGGTTTTCACAATATCGTTTGAGGATTGATGGAGATGATTCCTTCTAATATTTGATAATCTTCTATGTAAGTGTCGTATCTTATTTTCAATTTTTATAATGTTGCCCGTTTTGACGAAACGGTTTCCCTCCTTATTCTTATTGTACTTACGGGAAACTTGACGCTGCAACCTACGTAGTCGTTTCTCCGCCTTCTTTACTGATATCGTTTTATTAATGTTTTTCTTCTTCTCGCCATCAGAACAAATAGCTAATTTATTTATTCCTACATCTACCCCAAGTGAGATATCTGTCAATTCTACAGTTGGTCTCGATGTATCAATTCCTACTGAAAGATACCAATATTTCCCGTCAAAACTAATCCTAGGATTAAAGTATTTTTCGTTTGGAATTGTTTCAGAGGTTACTGTCCAACCGACTTTCTCAATTAATACTTTATTTCCTTTTACTTTCAACTTCACATTATCGTTATAGAAAGAAGCTTTCGATTTTCTGCTACTTTTGAATTGTGGTTTATGAGTTAACCCTTCGAAAAACCTATTATAGGCATCACAAAGATCTTTAATTGCTTGTTTCGTAATATTGTTAGATGCTTCATATAGCCAAGCAAATTCATCTGTTTTTTTTAAAATTGTCAATTCTTTTCTAAGTATTCTATCTGAAATAAATTTCCCACCAATTTTATAATTTTCTTCTTGCTTCGCTAAAGCCCAGTTATAGACCCATCGAGCTGTACCTACTGATTTCCATAGTTGTATTATTTGTTCTTTAGTTGGTTTCAATCTCACTTTCTTAGCAAGTATCATTTTCTATTAACTCCTTATTTCTTTAGAACATTTAATTGCAACTTCATATTTGTCACGTAAATATCCTAATCGAATTAAATATTTTTAATAGAAAATAATAATTAAGTTGTTCTTGCGAATTATATTGAGTACCACCTACGGAAACACGATAAGGTTCAATTTTAATAGTGTTATCCAAATTTCTAAGTGTCTGTTCTGCTCTTCCTAAATTTCTGACAAATTCGTCTATCGAATAAGTTTTCAACCAAATCACCTCAAATATATTAAAACATGACAAGTGATTTCCATTACCGATAAATTGTGCCATTTTTGTAAACTAAAACTGTTATTAACCTCCGTAGTTCTTGCAAAGTATATTTTATATAACAAATGGAAGGTTTTCAACGCTTACAAAAACTAGACTCTAGTAAACTCTCATTGTCATAAACTTGTAAAAAACATAAAAAAACGCTTGTATACCAAGCGTTTAGACGACTCTCTTTTCATGACTTTTCACAATTCCTGTTACAGAAATGTTAGGTTTGTCATAGTCATTAAGTAAACTTTATTAAATCAAATAATCTAGTTTTTTATCAAATAAACTCTTTCTGGCCTGCCAATCGTTCCATACGCTAAATCCGCTAATACTTTTCCTTGAGATACTAGATATTCTAAATATCTCCGGGCAGTAGTACGACTAACGCCAATTTCCAGGCCTATATTCTCAGCAGTCATCCCGTTATGAACTTCTTTTATCGCAAATAACACTTTATCTAAAGTAAGCTTATCAATGCCTTTAGGGTATATACTTTGCTCTTCAATCATCGAATTATTTTTTCCGATTAAACCATCTATTTCTTCCTGAGTTAGATAAGCACTTTTTGATTGTAGGCTTTGCACTTTATTTGAATAATTTACATAACGAATTAGAGACTTTTTAAAACGATCAAAAATGACTGGCTTAATAATAAAATCAAATACACCATAATGTAAGGCCTTATTAACTGAGTCGATTTCTTTGGATGCTGTAATCATAATAACATCTGCCAAAATTGAATTTTTCTTCATCCATTGTAAAAAATCTAAGCCATTCATGTCCGGAAAATAAACATCTAATAATACTAGCTGCGGTTTTAGAATCTCAATTAAATCAACAGCATCTTGGTAATTTGTTGCAATACCAATTACACTAAACCCTTCTATTCTTTCAATAAATCGCTGATGAATTTCAGCAATTCTACTATCATCTTCAACTATTAACACTTCTATTAAATTCTTTTTCATCGTATCTGTTACTCTCCTTTTGGCGTTTCGGAATGGCAACAATAAATGTAGTTCCCCCATGTTCGTTTGAATGAAAAGTAATTTGTCCATTTAATTTATGGAGCAATCTCTGGACTAGGTGAAGTCCGATCCCTGAGTTTTTAGATTGCTCCTTTGTAGAAATACCATATTCAAAAATCTCATCGATTAATTCTTCAGGGATACCATTTGCATTATCCTCAATTTCAATCACTAAATCCTCACCTAAGTCAGTAAGAAATAGTGAAACAAGCTTTTCCGATTTATTCGTTTCTAATACTGCATCGAACGCGTTATTTAATAGATTTCCGATAATTGTTATTAAGTCTTCCCGATTTATTTCTTTTGGGACATCTGCAAAACTACTATTATAATCAATGTTAAAGTCTACTTTTAACTCATTGGCTAAACTTATTTTACCTAATAGAAGTCCTGCAACGACTGGGTCCGAAATTTCCTCCATTATAAAATGGATAATATTTTGAGTTATATTTGATTCCGTTGAAATTAATTCAATCGCTTCTTGGTATGATTCAAGCTGTATTAAGCCTAAAATTGTATGCAATTTATTCGAGTATTCATGTGCCTGTGCTCTAAGGCCTTCTGAATATGCTTTTATTTGTGATAGTTCATTTAACAATTTATTCAATTCCGATTTTTCCCTAAAGGTTGTTACTGCTCCGACAATTTTAGAGTCCACGCCAATTATTGGTATACAATTAATAATCATTACTTTTTCATTTATTAAAAACTCTAAATCATAAATTGGCTTACCGGTTTCAACTACTTTCTTCAGATGCGAATTATGCAATATGTCTTCTATTTTTAATCCTCTAAGCTTTATATTGTTAGGAATAGAAAGTACTTTATGAGCATTTTCATTTACTACCGTAATCTCTCCGTATTCATCAATCGCAATAATCCCCTCGTGAATGGATTCTAAAATTGCGTGTTTTTCTTTGTACATTCTTCCAATTTCTTTCGGCTCCAATCCGAAGATGGATTTTTTAATATTAAATGAAATTAAAAAAGCTGCTCCAATTCCAAGTAGTAAAATGACAATACTATTTTTTAATAGTTTTTTACTAAACGCTTTTGCTTCATGATCGATATCCTTTATTAAGTAGCCTACAGAAACAACTCCAATTACATTGCCATTATCATCAAAAATAGGAGTTTTTCCTCTTAAAGAAGGGCCGAGTGTACCAGTCGATTCTGATACGATTTCCTGTCCTTTAAATACTTTATCATTATCTCCACCAACCATTTTCTGGCCAATTAAGAACGGATTTGGGTGTGAATAACGTACTTCATTTTTATTCCCTACAACGATAAATTCTGCACCAACTTTTTTCCGGATTTTTTCAACGATTGGTTGAATAATACTCGAAGGATTTTCATTAGAAAATGCTTCACGAACTACTGGCATATTCGCCACTGTTTGAGAAATAGCTAAAGCCTTTAATCCCTTTTCATGTTTAAGATTTTTTAGAAACATTTCTTGAGATACTATTTCAAAAACACTACTTATAACTAAAATGAGAACAGAAATAAAGATGATCAACTTATAATGTAAACGCATAAAATTTCCCCTTATATTTTTATAATAATCAAAAAACTCCTTTTATAAAAGGAGTTTTGTTAGAATTTTTAAGCTTCTACATTAATAACTACTTCTTTACCTCTCAATTTAATAATAATTGGAATGAGGATCCAAAGTACACCAATTATTAAAAATACTAATGAAATAGGATGAGTAAAGAAAATACTATAATCACCATTTGATACAGTTAAAGCTCTTCTTAAATTATTCTCAATCATTGGACCTAAAACGATTCCTAATACTAATGGAGCGATTGGGAAATCATTTTTTGAAAGGAAATATCCGAAAATACCACATGCTATTAATAGAAGTAAATCATTTACAGATACTTGTACGGCATAAACACCAAAGATTGAAATGGCTACAATTAGTGGTAATAAGTATTTCTTCGGTGTTTGAATAATCTTTGCAAATATTTTTACTAAAGGCATGTTTAAGATAATAAGCATTACGTTTCCAATAAACATACTCGCAATTAATCCCCATGCTACGTCAGGATGTTCATCGAATAATAGTGGCCCTGGTTGTATGTTATACATCATTAAAGCACCCATTAAGATTGCAGTTGTTCCTGAACTTGGGATACCTAAAGTTAGTAAAGGAATCATCGCTCCCCCAGACGCGGCATTGTTTGCTGACTCAGGAGATGCAACTCCTGCAATTGTACCTGTTCCGAACTTTTCTGGCGTTTTACTAATTTTCTTTTCTAATATATAAGCAAAAAACGAAGCTAAAATAGCACCCGCTCCCGGTAATAAACCGACGAAAAATCCTAAAACAGAGCCCCTAGCAATCGGTGCTACACTTTCTTTTAATTCTTCTTTAGATGGTAATAAGTTATTAATCTTTGCCATCTCGCCATCTTCTATTTCATTTTCAATAATTGTTTTAAATACTTCCCCTAGAGCAAATAGTCCTACTGCTATTGTTAAAAATTCTAACCCTTGGTAAAGCCATGGAATGTCATATGTAAATCGAGAAACTCCTGATACGGAATCAATTCCAATTGTAGCCAGTAGTAAACCGAAGATCGTCATAATTAATGCTTTTGTTACCGACTTTCCTGCTAGTCCACTTACAGCACATAATCCAAGAAGCATTAAAGAAAAATATTCAGCTGGACCGAACTTAATGGCTAATGCTGATAATGGTTTTGCTAATACGATCAGTGCAATAAGAGTGAAAATTCCTGCTACAAATGAACCAATTGCAGCAATTGATAAAGCACTTCCTGCTCTACCTTTTTTAGCCATTTGATAACCATCTAAAGTCGTCACTACCGAGGAAGATTCTCCTGGAGTATTTAATAAAATTGATGTAGTAGAACCACCATACATAGCACCATAATATACACCAGCTAATAATATAATTGCACTGCCCGCTGCTTGCTCAGGTCCTAAAAAACCAGTTACAGAAGCAGTAACAGGTATTAATAAAGCGACCCCACTCATTGGCCCAATACCAGGTAATACCCCTACTGCTGTACCAATTAATACTCCGGCAAAAGCAAACAATAAGTTATACCATGTAAATGCAGTTTCAAATCCCTGCATTAAATATTGAAAAGTACTCAAGTTAATAACTCTCCCTTCTTAAAACCAAATTGACCAAACAGGTAAAGTACCTTTTAAAACATCGACAAAAATAAAATAAATAATGAATGAATAACCTAATGAAATCGAAAGGGATTTTATCCAGTTTCCGCGCTCCATTGTTTGAATCGAAACAATCAGGAATAAAAACGAACTAATAATAAAACCGATTTTCTCAAGTAAAAGTGCATAAAGAATAGCTGAAGCTAGGATGATAAAAAATTGCTTATAATTATATTGAACTGCTTCCTTTTCTTTTCCCTTATAAGAAAATGTTTCGTAAAATAACCTACAGCTTAATAGGGACAGCGCACAACCAAGTATAAATGGAAAAACGTTCGGGCCAACTACACTTCCGTAAGCTGCGGCTGCTATACTCCGACTTTCTATAATAAAAGTAATACCTGTAATAAGAAAAATGATTGCTGCTAATCGATCAAATTTTTTATTCATGTATCTCACCTCTTTATGTTCAGTAATGGAAAAGAGGGAATGTTTTCCCCCTTCTTTATTTCAATTATTTATTCATACCTAATGCTTTTAATAAATCTTGAACTTGTGTTTCTTGTTCTGATAAGAACGAATCAAATTCTTTACCATCTTTATATTCCAGCTGCCAGCCTTGCTTTTCTACTTCTTCTTTCCATTCATTTGTCTCAACTAATTTTGAAATTGTTTTTTCCCAATATGAGTATGCATCCTTAGACATTTTCTCTGGTCCAAAAACCCCACGCCAAATGATAAACTCAGCATCTATTCCTTGCTCTTTCGCTGTTGGAAACTCAGATAATACATCTCCTTGTAAACGTTCAGGTGATGTTACAGCTAAAACTTTAACCTTACCTGATTTAACAAACTCAAGTGTACTAGAGACATCAGTCGAAATGACATCTGCATTATTACCTAATAGTGCTGTTATTGCCTCAGAACCACCATCATAGGAAACATACTTAATTTTCGTAGGATCAATACCGTATTTATAAGCTGGTAAAATTCCAATTAAATGATCCATTGACCCTGGTGCAGATCCCCCAGCTAAAGTAATATTCTTTGGATTCTTTTTAATATCTTCTAAAAGTGATTTTAAATCTTTATATTTAGAATCAGCCTTTACAACGATTGCACCATAATCCTTTGTTAACTGTGCTAAAGGTGTACTATTTTTATAGCCATAAGGACTATTTCCCTCTTTTTTCAAGTTGTTAATAATAATTGGTGGTGAGTTTACGAATAGTTTTTCATTATTGGCTTTATCTTGTGTAGCATACTCAGCCATGAATACTGTACCGCCACCACCCGGCTTATTTTCTACCGTCATTGGTTCTTTAACAAGCTTTGTTTCACTTAATACTTTAGTGAACGATCTAGCCGTTAAATCCCATCCGCCGCCTGCTCCTGATGGTGCTACAACCGAAATTGCCTTATTAGGATAAGATGAGTTATTACTTCCCGTTGTTTCACTACTACTTTTACATGCCGTGAGACTTACAGCAATTAAAGAAGTCATTACGAATAAACTAGTCTTTTTAAATTTCACTTTTAGTTCCTCCCCTTTTTGGAAACGCTTTCTAATACAAGTATTATAGTTTAATAATTCTGAAAAAAGTTTTTATGAACGTTAAAGACGTAAAGTCCATTAAAACCATTTTGTTCATAAAAACCACGATAATGAGAACTTTCTGATTGCGGTACCATTAGGCGGAAACAGAGGCGGTGTTGGGATTTTGAAAATTGCTTTCTCATAGTAGGTTCATGAGGTACTTGGTACTTGATTCGCTGATTTTTGTAAATTACTTACTCATAACGGGTTCATGAAGTACTTGATTCGCTGGTTTTTGAAGTTTACTTACTCATAGCGGGCTCATGAGGTACTTGATTCGCTGGTTTTTGTAAATTTCTTCCTCATAACGGGTTCATGAGGTACTTGATACGCTGATTTTTGAAATTTAATTACTCATAGTAGGTTCATGAGGTACTTGATTCGCTGGTTTTTGTAATTTACTTCCTCATAACGGTTTCATGAGGTACTTTGTACGCTGGTTTTTGTAATTTACTTCCTCATAACGGGTT
>NZ_NTZO01000427.1 GCF_002559405.1 Bacillus sp. AFS001701
AGTAAATGATGAAATTAAGAAATATAACCTAGGTTGTCCTTTTCCAATGCAAAGAAATTATGTAAATAAGGAAAACCTTGAGAATCAATTGATGTATTGGAAATAAGTTTGTGAAAAAATGAACGATTTAACTATATTGATGTTTATACTTATTTAGTCGGTATAAGCATTTTTTTATTTTCTAACTTTAAAATGGTAATTTTATGAAAAAATCTATATTTAATGTTAATGTAAAATACATACATAGTAAGAAGTTGTACAGGGGGAATAGGAATGAGCGCCACTCTTGAAGTAAGGAGACTAGATCGGAATTTTCCATTTTGTTTGTTTTCAAATGATGGATTGACGTTAGTTGGTCATCATTGGCATAAACTCGTAGAAATCATTTATGTACAAAAAGGTATTTTAAAGATTGGTGTAAATGATGAGTTACTACATTTAGAAGAAGGAGAATTTTATATCATTAATAGCGGTGACATTCATTATTTTTTATCTTCACCGAATAGTATGAGATTGGTCGTGCAATTTGATTTTTCAATTTTCGAAGATGTACAGTTTTTGAAAAAAAATAATATGGAACTAATTGAATTGTTGAATTGTATTCAAAAATCTAGTGTTTTATGGAATATAGAAGTGAAACAGAAAATGATTACTTATTTAAAAGAACTTGAGAGTGAATATATTGATAAAAAAGAAGGTTACGAATTGGCGATTAGAGCTAGATTGTATGATATTTTACTACTAATCTATCGAGATCTACCTCATACAGAAAATAATAAGCTTAACTACCCTAATAGGAATGCTAGTCTTTTAAAATTAGAAAAAATATTTCATTATATAGAAGAAAATTATATGAATGATATTACGTTAAATGATGTTGCGAATTATATCGGTTTTACGAATTCATATTTTGCAAAGTTTTTTAAAAAATACACTGGATCTACATTTTGTCATTTTGTAAATCAATACAGAATAACGAAGGCTCAATGGTATTTATTTAATGAAGATTTACCAATTACAGAAATTGCTTATAATGTTGGATTCATCAATGTGAAAACGTTTAACAGATTATTTAAAAACGAGGTTGGTCTCTCTCCAACCCAATATAAAAAAAAGACAATATTTGAGAAGTTTTAGGCAAGGTGTAAGGAAGACTCAAATGAATTATTTCTATAAACTGGAAATGTAAATAACATTTCCGGAGGTTTTCAAATGAAATTAAAAGTAGGAATAATCGGTTGTGGTGGAATAGCTAATGGTAAACATATGCCAAGCTTAGCAGCATTAGATAATGTAGAAATGGTAGCTTTTTGTGACATTATTGAAGAACGCGCTATTAAATCGAAAGCAAAATTTGGTGTTGAGGAAGCAAAGACATATACAGATTACAAGGAATTATTAGCAGACAAATCAATTGATGTTATTCACGTTTGTACTCCAAATAAATCACATTCATTTATTACGATTGATTCTTTAGAAGCAGGTAAACACGTTATGTGTGAAAAGCCGATGGCAAAAACTTCAGCAGAAGCAAAAGCGATGGTAGAAGCGTCAAAACGTACAGGAAAAAAATTAACGATTGGCTATCAAAATCGTTTTCGAAACGATTCACAATATTTAAGCGAAGTTTGTAATAATAATGAACTAGGTGAAATTTATTTTGCAAAAGCTCATGCGATTAGAAGAAGAGCAGTACCTACTTGGGGCGTATTTTTAAATGAAGAAGAGCAAGGTGGCGGACCATTAATTGATATAGGTACTCATGCTTTGGATTTAACATTATGGCTGATGGATAATTATAAACCTAAATTTGTAGTTGGAAACGTTTACCACGAATTATCACATAAAGAAAACGCTGCAAATGCTTTTGGACCATGGGATCCAAAGGAATTTAAAGTAGAAGACTCTGCATTTGGTTTTATTACGATGGAAAATGGTGCAACAGTTATCCTAGAATCGAGCTGGGCTTTAAACACTCTAGAAATAGGAGAAGCTCAAACTACACTTTGTGGTACTGAAGGTGGAGCTGATATGAGAGATGGACTTCGTATAAATGGGGAAGCATATGGGCGACTTTACGATAAAAAAATTGATATAAACACTGGTGGCGTAGCTTTTTATGAAGGTGCAACCGATTCCGCCGAAGTATTAGAAGCGAGACAATGGATCGACAGTATTATTAATAATACAGAACCAACTGTTAAACCTGAGCAAGCATTAGTTGTAACTCAAATTTTAGAGGCAATCTACGAATCTTCAAAATCAAAGAAACCGATATATTTTAATAATTAGTATAGGAGATGGAATAAATGACATTACCAATTGCCCTACAATTATGGAGTGTTAAAGAGGATGCAGCAATCGACTTTTTCGGTACATTAGAAAAAGTAGCGCAAATGGGTTATGACGGTGTTGAGTTCGCGGGATACTATGGTAAAAATGCTTCAGAAATAAAATCTGTTTTAAACAAACTAGGGTTAATGATAGCAGGAGCCCATGTAAGTACAGAACAAATTATTCATCACATTGATGAGGTAATTGCTTTCGAAAAAGAATTAGGAAACAAATACGTAGTATGCCCTTGGGCAAATTTTACTAGTTTAGAAGAATGGAAAGAATTCACAGAACATTTACAACAGTCAGGAAAGAAGCTAGCTGAAGCAGGGATATCTTTAGTCTATCACAATCATGCTCATGAATTAGTTGCATTTGAAAATGAATATATTCTCGATAATATATTCAATTCAGTTCCAACTAATCTCTTAAAAGCAGAGTTGGATACATATTGGTTAGAATTTGCTGGTGTAGATGCGGTGGAATATATGAGTAAGTATAAAGGAAGAACTCCATTAATTCATGTGAAGGATATGGCTCCATCCAAAGAGGAAAGTACCGAAATAGGAAATGGAATTATGAATATAAAAGGTATTGTACAACAAGCGAAACTAAATTCCGCCGAATGGTTAATTGTTGAGCAAGAAGCGTTTACTAAACCACACTTAGAAAGTGTCGAAATTGGATTGAATAATTTAAGAATGATACTAGCTGATGCTTAAGAAGCTATTAAGCTATTTAAAAAATAGAGATGGGTGAGTCATATGGTAAAAGTAACGATTTGGAATGAAAATCGACATGAACAAATTAATCCAGATGTAAAAAGCATCTATCCAAGCGGAATACACACAACCATTGCTACCTTCTTAAATGAAGCAGGGTACAATACTACAACGGCTACATTAGAGCAACCTGAGCATGGATTGACGGATGAAGTGCTAGAAAAAACTGATGTATTAGTTTGGTGGGGACATATTGCTCATAATGATGTGCAAGATCAAATTGTTCAAAAGGTTTATGAAAAAGTATTGCAAGGAATGGGGTTAATTGTCCTACATTCTGGTCATTTTTCTAAGATTTTTAAAAAATTAATGGGGACTAGCTGTGATTTAAAATGGCGTGAAGCAGCGGAAACGGAAAGACTTTGGGTTGTCGATCCGTCTCATCCAATAGTAGATGGAATTGGTGAATATATTAAGATTGACCAAGAAGAAATGTATGGCGAGCATTTTGATATTCCTACCCCAGATGAGCTAGTTTTAGTAAGTTGGTTTAAAGGTGGAGAGGTATTTAGAAGTGGATGTACATTTAAAAGAGGGAATGGGAAAATCTTTTATTTCAGACCAGGTCATGAAACTTATCCAACTTATCATCATAAAGAAGTTCAAAAAATTATCATTAATGCAGTAAATTGGGCGAATAAATCAAAAAGAAATTATCCTTCATATGGACATACAGAGGCCAGAGAGGCATTAACGTAAATAATAGATTGGAGCGAGAAAAAGATGAAATTAGGAGTATTCACGGTATTATTTGCGGATCAATCATTTGAAGAAATGCTTGATAAAGTTGCACACTCCGGATTAAAGGCTGTTGAAATAGGAACTGGTTGTTACCCTGGGAATGCCCATTGTCCGTTAAATGATTTATTAGAAAGTGAGCAACTCAGAAGAGAATATATTGAAAAAGTTGAAAAACGCGGATTAACAATTAGCGCTTTTAGTTGTCATGGAAATCCTTTATCGCCTGATAAAGAGTTTGCGAAGGAATCTCATGATGTACTTGCTAAAACGATTAAATTGGCTTCGCTATTAAGTGTACCAGTTGTAAATTGCTTTTCTGGAACAAGTGGTGACCATGAGGAAGCAAAGTTTCCTAGTTGGCCTGTAACTGCTTGGCCTAATGAATACAGAGATGTACTAAATTGGCAATGGGAAGAAAAACTAATTCCTTATTGGAAAGAAATGGGCAAATTTGCGGAGGATCATCAAGTAAAAATTGGCTTAGAACTACACGGTGGCTTTTTAGTTCATACTCCATATACATTATTAAAGTTGCGTAAAGAAACTAGTGATGCAATTGGTGCTAACTTAGATCCTAGCCATCTTTGGTGGCAAGGAATTGATCCTGTAGCTGCGATTAAAATACTTGGAAAAGAAAATGCAATTCACCATTTCCATGCAAAAGATACTTATATCGACCAAGATAATGTAAATATGTATGGTTTAACTGATATGCAGCCATATGGTGACGTACAAACTAGAGCTTGGACATTCCGATCAGTAGGCTGTGGACATAGTTTGAAAGATTGGTCAGATATGATGAGTGCACTACGTACATTTGGATATGATTATGTCGTTAGTATTGAACATGAAGATCCAATCATGTCGATTGAAGAAGGTTTTTCACGTGCTGTGAAAAACTTACAGTCTGTATTAATAAATGAAGAGCCATCACAAATGTGGTGGACTTGATAAAAGATAAGTAACCAATCTAAAAAAAGTTGGTGTAAAAATGGAAAAATTAAGAGTTGCGATTATTGGTTGTGGAAATATTTTTTTAATGCATGCACAACCCGCTTTCATAAGAGAAAATGTTGAATTAGTAGCGGTTTGTGATATTAAGGAAGAGCGAGCAAAAGAGAAAGCTGAACAATTCAAATGTACTTATTATACAAACTATCTTGAGCTATTTGAGAAAGAAAATTTAGATGTTATCCATATTTGCTTACCGCATTATTTACACGCGCCGGTTGCTATTGAAGCAGCAAAACGAAAAATCCATGTTCTTACTGAAAAGCCAATGTCTATCCATTATTCTGATGCACAAGAAATGGTAGAAACAGCAAAAAATAATGGAGTAACATTAGGTGTCATTTTCCAAAATAGGTATAATCCAGGATCAGTTCTAATTAAAGAAATGTTACAAAATGGTACTTTAGGTAAAATTAAATCTGGAAAACTATCAGTAACTTGGGACCGTTCTGACGAGTACTATTTAACTAGTGATTGGAAAGGGACTTGGGAAAAAGAAGGTGGCGGTGTAGTCATTGACCAAGCTATTCATACGATGGATTTAATGCGATGGTTCGTTGACGATGAGATTGAATATGTTGACGCGTCGATTAGTAATAGAGCACATGAAATGATTGAAGTTGAAGATTGTGCAGAAGGCGTTATTAAGTATAGAAGTGGTGTAGTTACTGCGTTTCATACAATAAACTATTATTCTTATGATGCACCAGTTACAATTGAGCTGCATTGTGAAAACGGACTTGCTAAAATGGTTTCTGATCGTGGAGTTGTCTCTTTAAAAGATGGAAGAGAGTTCGTTGCTGATAACAATCCAAATGAAACCTTTGATTATGGCAATGGTGCGAAAGGATATTGGGGCGTAAGTCATGTAAAACAGATTAATAATTTTTATGAATCATTGAATGATCATTCTCAGTTACATATAACTGGTGAAGAAGCGATGAAAACCCAAAAAATGATTTGTGCAATCTATGAATCAGGTAAGAAAAAAGAGAGGATTTATTTATAAATTAATCTATTATATTATCCCCAATAATTTAATAATTAGACTTATAAAAAAGTAAATGACGTGGAGTGTTATGTTCCATGGGTTTACTTTTTTTTATTTTCTCACTGTATTCAATGACTAATTTAAATATTAGAAGTTTTTAATTTTATCATGTTTATTTAATAAAATTGGTTGACCCTCATTTATGAAAAAGCATATAATTTTAACTATTA
>NZ_NTZO01000428.1 GCF_002559405.1 Bacillus sp. AFS001701
GACTATATCCTTAATTAAATAATTTATTAGTTGGTTTTTTAAATACTAAATAGATATACTAAAATAGAGGTGTGATTTACATGCCTCTATTTATTTTTATTTCACAAGTTTCTTTTACTGTATATTTTATGTAATCATGCTATACTATGCTAGAGGTGTTCGAAGTGAATAATAATAGCATTCTAAACTGGATTCAATTTGGGAATATTAGTATTCCTAATATACTTCTCAGTCATTATTCTTCTTTAAACATAAATGAAGAAGAACTAGTCATGATTCTACAGCTTTACTCTTTTCAACAACAAGGTCATACGTTTCCAACACCTACTCAATTAGCAAAGATTATGTCAATAAATGAACAAAAATGTATGGAAGTTATTCGAGAACTTCTAAAAAAAGGTTTATTAGAAATTACGGAAGAAATTGACCATCATAATTTACGTTGTGAGGCATATTCACTTTCTCCGCTATGGTTAAAATTAATTGATTTGACCCAGAATGGTCAACAATCAAATGAAAAACATACTATTCCTTCAATTATTGAACAGGAAGAGGAATCAATTTACTTAGTGTTTGAAAAAGAATTTGGTAGATTATTGTCTCCTTTCGAGATTGAAACTTTAACAATGTGGATGGACCAAGATGATCATAATGAAAAACTAATAAAAACTGCACTTAAAGAAGCAGTTATAAGTGGGAAATTAAATTTTCGTTATATAGATCGTATTCTTTTTGAGTGGAAGAAAAATGGAATAAAGCAAGTAGACCAAGCAATGAATTATAGTAAGCATTTTAGAAAAAAAGAAACAAGAGAACCACAAAACGAAACAAAGTATACAGGATCAATTCCTTTTTATAATTGGCTTGAAAAATAAAGCGAGGACATGCTCCTCGCTTTTGTTTAGTAAGGAGTGTTTTGAGATGTTAAATAAACAACAAATAAATGAGGTTCTTAATATAATTGGTGACATGTTCCCCGATGCACATTGCGAATTAAACCATAAGAATCCGTTTGAACTAGTAGTAGCGGTTGCTTTATCCGCTCAATGTACTGATGTTTTAGTAAATAAAGTGACAAAAAATCTATTTGAAAAATATAAAGAACCTCAGGATTATTTAAATGTTTCTTTAGAGGAATTACAAAATGATATTCGCTCAATTGGACTTTTCAGGAACAAAGCAAAAAATATCCAAAAGTTAAGTGAAATGATTATTAATGAATTTAATGGAGAAGTTCCGCGCACTAGAGAAGAGCTGGTAAAATTGCCTGGAGTTGGTAGAAAGACAGCTAATGTAGTAATGTCAGTCGCATTTAATATTCCGGCAATTGCAGTAGATACTCATGTTGAGAGAGTTTCAAAAAGATTAGCTGTATGCCGTTGGAAAGATTCAGTTTTAGAAGTAGAAGAGACATTAATGAAAAAAGTTCCGATCGAAGACTGGGGAGTAACTCATCATCGACTCATATTTTTTGGTAGATATCATTGTAAAGCTCAAAGGCCGAGTTGTGAGGTTTGTCCTTTACTTGATATGTGTAGAGAAGGTAAAAAACGAATGAAAGTGAAGAAAGTAAATGACAAATAGTATTTATAATGATTTTATCGTTACGCCATTTTATAAAGACAATGTAAATGAACAATTAATCAATGAAGAAATTAAAATTAAAAATAAACCGTTTTTTTATGAAAGCAATCAGATTCTAGTTAAGAAGAGCACTAACATCCCGAATGAAAGCGATGAAATTATTAAAGAGATGATTAATGAATGGAAAGAGGAATCTGAGCACATTTCTAACTACTTTAAACAACGGAATCGAAAACTTGCTAGTGAGCCGATGATAAGAGGCTTAGCTAATTTTATATCAATTCTTACATGGATAAATGGCCAAATGCTGCTTAATTTAAATAATTTATTACTTGAATTAGATAAATTAATAATTAAGCCAATCAATTTAGACGAGCGTATTAGTTTTGTTTTAAATCAACCAGATCACTATCACTCATTCATTCAACTTTCTGGCTTATATACAGAGTTAGAAAAGCTTTATTATAAGCAAAAAATAACCTCCTCAAGATGAGGAGGCTTATTTTACATAGGTACAATGTTTAGAGCTTAATTACATAGAAAAACCTCCTCAAAAAACGAGGAGGTTTTTAATTTATGCAATAATATTGCGTTCCAACTTATTAAATCGATTAGTAGAGTATGAATCTGAGTTATACGAAGTTGGATTCGTATTAGTTGGTTTTGATGGTTTAGTTGGATCTGGTGTAGTAGGTGGTGTAGTTGGATTTGTATTGCCATCTCCAGTTCCGCCACCATTGCCATCACCTGTTCCAGTACCCGTACCGTCACCGTTACCAGTGCCGTCACCGTTACCATTACCAGTGCCGTCACCATTACCGTTACCATTGCCGTTACCATTACCATTGCCATTACCATTACCATTGCCATTGCCATTATTATCAGCTGGTGGGGTAGTAGGCTCTTTGGTAGTAGTTAAATCGACTGTAACTGTAACCGCAGCACTCTTAGTTTCGCCATTAGTTGCCACGATCGTAATTTTTACTTTGTTTCCAGCTACGATACCATTAATTTTTGCTGATGTGCCATTTACTTTTTGAGTTTGGCCTTTAACACCGTTAATATCATAGTTTACTTCAAATGTAGTAGAAGCAAGTAAATTAGAAGGATACTGCCAATTTAGCGAAACACTGCTCGTTTTTTCATCATATTTCGCTGTAACACTTTTAGCTGGATCTAATGTATCTGGTGTTGGAAGATCATCCATTTTTTCACCTTTAATATATAATTCATCTTGAACTTTTACAACTGAACTTGGTTTATGAAACTCAGATGAAGGATCAGCTGTTGCTGCTAACATATCTCTAGCAATATATTTAGCTATATTTGTTGATGTTTTACTTAAATAATGATCTTTTTTATTTGTCTCATATCCAGTCCAAACAGAAACAGTAACATCTGGAGTATAACCAACAAACCAACTATCTCGAGTTGCGTTTGAAGGAAAGCCATATTTGTCTTTTACTTCTTGTGGGTAGTTTGTCGTACCAGTTTTACCTGCCATATCTAGACCAGGTACATTAGCTCGACCACCCGTACCGCCTGGAGCCTTAACAACGTCACGTAGCATATCTGTAATCATATATGCAGTGTAATCGCTCATTGCTTGTTTTGGTTCAGGAGCTAATACTTTTTCTGTTTTATCTTGATAGATTATTTTTGTAACAGCATGTGGTTTTATATAAACACCGCCATTACCAAAGGCTGCATATGCACCTGCCATTTCCATTGCAGATACACCTGTAAATCCACCGATTGCATGAGACTCATAAAAACTGTCTTTTTGGAAGTTAAATCCAAGTCCGTTACCAAATTCACGTGATTTATCTAATCCAACTTGCTGCATTGTTTTTAATGCAGGAATATTTCTTGAACCGATTAACGCCTTACGAATCGATAATTTACCTTTATATGATTTATCAGCGTTTCGAATAGGTGTCCCATCAGAATATTGATATGGCTCATCAACAAGTTGATGGTTAGTAGACCATTTTAAATATTGAATGGCAGGACCGTAGTCTAGGATTGGTTTAATAGTTGAACCAGGTTGTCTTTTAATATCTGTTGCAAAATTTAAACCGCCACTAGTTGTGTTTCTTCCAGCACCTACAGCCTTAATTTCACCTGTTTTAGTGTCAGTTAAGACAAAACCAGTTTGGAAATCATCACTTGGATAAAATTCAGATCCTCGATTAATAATTTCATCTGCTTTATCTTGTGCTTTTGGATCTAAAGTTGTTTCAATTGTTAATCCATCTGTATTTATATCCGCATCACCGTATTTTTTAACCTCATCCATAACGACATCAATGAATGCTTGATATTTTGTTTGGCCACTTTCATGAACTTTAACTATTGATTTCTCTGGAATTGCTTTTGCTTTAGCATACTGGTCATTTGTTATATAACCATATTTTTTCATCTGGCTTAGTACAACATTTCTTCTAGCTTCTGATTGAGCTGGATGTTTTGCTGGATTATAGTTATTTGGGCTTTGTACCATACCAGCAAGTGTAGCTGCTTCAGGTAATGTAATTTTCGATAAATCTTTACTAAAATATGTTTCACTTGCTTTTGCTACACCATAAACTCCACGGCCTTTTAAACCATTTGAGAAGTAAACTTTATTTAAATACATTTCTAAAATTTGTTGTTTAGAATATTTTTGTTCAAGCTGGAATGATAAATACCATTCTTGTACTTTACGTTTAATTGTTTTTTGTGGAGACAAGAATGAGTTTTTGACAACTTGTTGAGTAATTGTACTACCACCTTGTGATCCAAATCCACCAGTAATATTAGCTAAAACTGCGCCAAGCACACGGCGGATATCAACACCTTTATGCTTATAAAAACGTACGTCCTCAGTAGCAATAAATGCATCTTCTACTACTTTAGGAATCTCGTTATATGAAACTTTCGTTCTTTGTTCAGTTCCTAGCTCAGCAATAACATTGCCATTTTTATCTAGAATCGTTGAAGATAAAGGTACTTTAAGCTTTGATTCGTCAAGTTTAGGTGCATCACTTACTAAGTAATAGAAAGTTCCAACTCCCCCAAGAATACAAAGTACCGCTAAAGTTAATATTGATAAAGTAATCTTTTTCCATAAACCTTCACGTTTTTTTGGTTTCACATCTGAAGGCTTTTCCATTTCCATTTGTTTTCGTTCTTGTCGTGAACTATACTCTTTTGCCATTTTTTTGTTTCTCCTGCCTTTCAAATGAACTTAATGAAATTATTAAAATATTAAATTACAAAAAGTTCATCGATACATTTTAAGTAAGGAACAATGATTGGATAACTTGGTTTAAGTAACGTTCCATACTCTTTACATTCTTCTCTAGAAATTGATTTTCTTCCACCATCTGTTTGCCTTTTCCAAAAGGTAAGAATATCAGTTGCTTTCATAAAATAAATTTCATTATATAATGAAAATTTTAATATGACAAACGAAATTCCACCGTGATTCAGTACATTTTCCATATGCTCTATTTGGTGTAAATGGAAATTTTGTAAAGGAAAACTAGTCTTATTGTTGGTTTCCTTAGCTTCAAAATCAATATACTTTCCTTTATAGATGCCATTATAGTCGGTAGTTGATGGTTGCTTAAAATAGGCTTCTCTAATAACTGCAGCACTTCTTTTAGGATAGTCTACTTTTACGATTTGTACAGGTGTTGGTTTTTTATGTATGTTTGCGATGTTATTTGATAAATAATACGTATTAGTAGCATTTAAATCATCTTCAAGGGACATTCCGCGATTACTATAAGTATTATTTGATTTTACTTGTATTTCGTTATTTTTTTGACTTTTTTGAACTACATTATTTCTTCGATTTGGGTAACTTATTGTCATAAAACCAACTCCAACTTAATTTACATACAACTCGTATTATAGCACTAAAACAGATGTTCGTGTAAAAAAATACCAGATTGCTTGGGGTGAGTCAATGAATGCAAACCATGAAAGCTGGAAAGGTTTCATAAAAAAAAGAAGAGAAGATCACAAATTATCACAAGAAGAAGCAAAACTTATTGATTTAATAAAGAAAGAAACAGTTAAATATAATGCAGATAATATTTCCAGAACGATTGCATACCAAGAATATTTTTTAAGACAAAGTGAAATAGAGTGGTCATTTCTTGCAAGTATGGTGTCACGTAATGCAGGCTACAACATGACTGATTTGGAAAATCAAATATTCGTTAATGGACTAAATGTAAAACAAAGAAAACAGCTTTTTATGACGTATGAACGGGCAAATTGGATTATTTTTTTAGATGCATTTCCACAATTACTTCTTTTTGAATATTCAAAAGTGAAAAATAAGCCTTTATTTTATTTATTGAAATATTTTTCAGTATCTAGTTTTATGGAAATTGAATGGGAGAAATATTGGACGGATCGTGATAAGAAAAGACTAGTTTATTCATTGATTATTAACGAACAAAATATGATTGAAAGACCAGTCATTCAAAATAAATTTTTTAAAAGTGAAGTTTTTAATTCTTTAGCATTTAAGCTTCAGGAACAATTAAAACTTAGTTATGTTATTTTTCCAACTAGAAATGGTGAACTATATGGACTTGGTGTTTACCAATTTGAAAATTTAACGAAAAGGATTCAAATTGGTAAACAATTATATTCAATTTTATTTCATGAGGATTTACACAATGAATTTATCGATTTTGCAATGCAAACTATTCACACAGGTAGTAGAAGTGATTATGAAGGGCTAGTTGGAATTACAAGTTCAAATAATCCGAAATTAAGAGATGTTTATCCAATAATTCCTCATACACGAACTGTCGAGGATGATTGGTATACAAATAGTAAAATTTTAAATGAATGGTATGAATATGAGGAAGTAATTAATGGAGATAGTTTTAAGCAATCTTTTTTAATAAAACAAGAGCTGCTTGGTTCATTGTTAAAATTGAAATCGATTTTTCAATAAAAATGCTAGCTTTTTTTCTTTTTTAACTTCAAAAAAAACATTACTAGTTTTAGTTAAAACCATTATAGAACATCCAAAAAATGATAACTTCATCATTAATAATTGTTCATTTAATGTCCGTTTTCCATTTTGACCATTTTATATTTCAACACACTGAGAAAAAAGCTAGCACACAAATGCTAGCTTTTTTCTTTTAAATCGATTTTTCATTAGAAACAATCAAAATCGAGTGGTTCCCAATGTTTATGTAGCAGGGAAATTAGGACCATCTAATTTTGGATTACCAGTTTGTTGACTTTTACTTTTTTCTTGTTTTTTCTTTTTTTCATTTTTGTTTTTTGCCATTTGAAACACCTCCATGTAATATACCTTTCCCAATTCTGTTCCACGTTACAAGTTTTATTGTCGAAATTATAGATGAAAATACCTTTATTCACTTTGTTTAGCGAAATAGTTCTAGTTTTGTCACTAGGGAAGGAGGTAGATGAACTGTTGTTGAATTTAATTTGTATAGAAAATTTAGAAAAATAGGAAGAGGAGTTGAACTGTATGGAGTTAATTCAAAGAGATGATTTTTTTCGAGCAATTGATGAATTTTTAAATGAGGTTGAATTTATTGAGCACTCCTTAGCTTTAAGAATTGATCAAAAATGTGATGAAGAAAAGAATTTACTTTTAAATAAGATCCAGTCAACGACAGTGCATCTTCATCATTTTGAAAAGAAAGTAAGTCAAGCAAAAGAGGGTGGTAGTTGGATCTCAACACCATTTCTAGGAAGACAATTAGCATTTAATATTTAATAAATATATATAAAAGTAAAACATATTTGTTTTGAATGAAGGGATAAGTGAATAATGGAATTAAATAAAGCGATACACTTTTACAATTTAGTAAATGTGTATCGCTTTATTTCTTATAATATTATATTCCAGATTACTAAATTGGCTTACAAGCGCCAAATAGTTCAAGTTCTTTAACTAATTCTCTGTAATGTTGAATAGTAACCTCACCATTTAGGTAATTTTGTTGTAAAAAGTCCATTAATTGATTAAAGTCAGTTGGTTCGAAACTTTTTGATGAAATAAACTTCCTCTTTAATTCTTGTAAAGTCATTATTACCCCTCCAACATTAAAATTTAATTAAAAACTTGTATAACTAAATAAAATGTAACATAAATATTCAAGATTTGAATTTTTTTAAAAATTTAAACTTCCGACATATTATGACAAATAGCGCATAAGATAATAGAAGTAACAGAATAGGCATTTGTAACATATTTATAAATGAGAAAACTTATAATGGATGTGAGAATATGAAATCTCAAATGTTTCCTCCAAATCATTCAGATAACAGTTTTGAATGGTTTAGAAAGCAAAATCAAATGATTGATGAGAATTTTAATTATCCAGAAATGAATCAAATATCTAATGAAAATCAGCGTTACTATGGAAATACAATTCAACCTTTTTCCCAAAACCCTACTATGAATACACTACAACCGCCAGTTCAATCGCAACAGACACAACATGCACAATCGACTCAGCTAACACAACCAGTTCAACCAACACAATCAACACAATCAAGCCAACAATCACAGATGATTGAGCCATCTCCTTATGGGGGACCAATACAAACAGGAAGTTATGATCAAAGTCAAATGCAATATGCAGCACCACAACACTTTTCAATGCAGCAACCTGCTGCAACATTTAACCAAGGGTATCAATACGATCCTAATTATTACGGAATGATGCAAAACCAATATCCATATATGCCAATGTATCCTTCACAATTCGGTAATCAAACGAATTATTTAAGTAGCCCTCAAAATCACCAGTATTCAATGCAACCTCAACATGCTCAAATGTTACAACAAGGTCCATTTACAACTCCACCAATGTTTGCGCCTAGTACACCTTATCCAACTCAACCAAAAAAATTAAACCAGCAAAATAATAATGGTCAATCTTTTCAGTTTTCATCGATATTAAATCAATTTAAAAATGGTTCAGGTTCATACGATGTCCCAAAAATGATGTCTACTGCGGGTCAAATGATGAATACGATGAATCAAGTAGGTGGACTATTTAAACAAATAGGGGTTTTATTCAAATAAAAAAAGCCAGGATCTCCTGGCTTTTTAATCATTTCTAGATAAAGAATGTACGAGCTTGTAGCGGTCTGCTCTGTATACGGTCAATTCGTATTCTAAAACTTTGCCACTTCTTAAATATGTTGTACGATAAATGGCTAATACGGGACAATTCGGCGGAATTTCTAACAATTGTGCTTCTTCTTCAGAAGGCATTCTAGCTTGAATCGATTGATCAGCATATTGAATAGGATCTGGAATATTGGCATTTACATAATCAAAGAATGATTTTTCTAAAACACTTTGATTTAGGTTTGGAGCAATATCGCATGACACGTGGATACTTTCAATCGACATAGGAATTGAGTCTGCTAAACGGACCCGTTTTATAAAATAAATAGGATCGTTTTCTTTTATCTTTAGAATATTGGACAATGCTTTATCAGAATTTAAAATATCAAATTGAACTAACCTACTACTCGGTTTTAAACCTCTCTCAATCATTTCTTCAGTGTAACTATTTAATCTACTAATTTTTTTTTCAACTTTTTGACGACTAACAAATGTACCTTTACCTTTTTGTCTGTAAACAATTCCTTCTTGAACTAAATTATTTAATGCTTGTCGAACGGTCATACGAGATATTTGAAATTTCTCAGAAAACTCTCTTTCTGATGGAATCAATTCATCAGCAGGGTATTCACCTGAAGCGATTTTACATTTTATGTATTCTAATAATTGATGATAAATTGGTATTGGGGAATTTTTGTTAATCATTTTTTACTCCTTGAATTGCATTAATTATCTATATTTAAAACGATTTCATAACTCATTTTAAAGGAATAAAATGCTTTCGGCAATCATTGTATATACTCTAAAAAATCAGAAAATTTAAACTTTTAGTCATTATTAATTTTATTGTTGTGAAATATGTTCAAACCTAATAAAATAAAAAAGTTGACATTAAAGTATATTTAGGATATTGGAG
>NZ_NTZO01000429.1 GCF_002559405.1 Bacillus sp. AFS001701
GTCCGGTCAGGTACGCCAGCGCCTGACGTCGCCCGCCATCCCCGAGCATTGAGAGCACCCCGGCAAGGACGAGCGGCAGAGTCTTGCGTGGCCCGAAACCGCTCGCCGATTGCAGAGCGAGGTGGGAGACACGCTCCGGCTCGTATGCGGCCAGCGCGGTGGCGATCCAGCCGCCGATAGAGACTCCCACGAAGATAGATGGTCGGTCTACCAGCTCACGATGCACCTCGGTGAGCCACCGCGCTTGCGCGTCCGCTTTGAAGGGAACACGCGTCGGTGTGCTGAGTCCCGCCTCCCCAGGCAGGTCAATTGCATGGAGCCGGTACTCGTTCGACAGTCGCATGATGGT
>NZ_NTZO01000430.1 GCF_002559405.1 Bacillus sp. AFS001701
AATATAAAATTAAATAAGATCCATAGAAAAGAAATAGAGATCGGGAAAAATATATTTCTACTAATAAAAAAGGTGCCTAAATAGACACCCTTTTTTTAAACATCAACATTTAGATTATACAAAGCATTGATTTTTATATAATGAGAGAATAATAGACTAAATTTAAATATATGAATTACTTTACAGAGTAGCTTTTAGGTAACTTAAAATGATTTTGATTCATCACATCACGTAGTCGGTCAGGATAATCTGTTATGACTCCATCAACACCATCATCAATAAGCTTTTGCATAGTTGGCTGGTCGTCAACTGTCCATGGAATGACCTTCATACCGTATTGGTGAGCTTCTTGAACCATACTTTTAGTAATATAAGGCGTGTAGTTCGAATCAGTAATTTTGCCATCCTGTGGGAATCCATGGACTGGAGAAATTGCATCTACACCTAATGAATGAGCCGCAGCAACGAGATTCCCATCAAAATCATCTATATCGATTCCACCTAACCAAGGTGATTTACCAGGTTTGCCAGGTTGTAGAAATTCTGGTCCGTTCGTTAGCGCAACAAGAGGCAATCGTGGTTCAACTTCATTCATAAGCTTTAGCGAACCCCAGTCAAAGCTTTGAATTGACACTTGGTTCAACATCCCAGCTTCACGTACTTGTTTGGCAACGATTTGAACAAATTCTTCTCGAGGAGCTGTTTGTTCTGGTGCTCCAGCTTCAACTTTCGTTTCGATATTCATCCACACTTTTTTAGCTTTGTATTTCTTTACAAGATCAAATACCTCGGTTAACAGTGGCATACGAGCACCAGGACTTAGTTGCTGGCCAGGGAATTGGGGTAGACCTTTTGAACCACAATCGAGCGTTCTTACTTGAGCTAAGGTTAAATCTTTTATGTATTTGCCAACGTATGGGTACTCTGAATCGTCAACGAATGCAGGCTTTGTGTCAGAACATTTTGTACTTGAAATCTTACGATCGTGCGTAATAACAGCTTGATGATCCTCAGTTATTTGTACGTCAAGCTCAAGGGTGCTTACGCCGAGTTCAAGTGCATGTGAAAATGAAGCTATAGTTGATTCAACTGTAAGCCCCAGTCCTCCACGGTGTGCTTGAAGGTCAAATCCTTTTGGTCCAAATGACTTAAACGTACTCTGGTTCACAGAAGTTGTTTGTGCTGAAACTTGGCTAACTCCCGAATATACCAAAATTGATGTCATTGCTGCTAAAATTAACTTTTTCCTATTCAATTTTAATCATCTCCTCATATAAATCTATTACTCTATAAGAATAGATGACGAATTTAAAGTTGAAATGATTAAAATAATAAATAAAAGTAAATAAATGTTGAAAAATGTAAATATAATTAGTTTTTTAGAGAAAAAAATAAGCCAAATCCATCTATTCTAGGA
>NZ_NTZO01000431.1 GCF_002559405.1 Bacillus sp. AFS001701
AAAATTAATGCAATTGTTAGTTGACCAGAAAAAAATACCTTCTTTTTTACTCACGGAAATTTTGTATTTACATGTAAATGAAGAGAATATTAATGAACTGCTTAAATACTTCGATGAATTACCGGAGAATTTTAAAAATCCTATTTTGGACTTGATCCGAATTAAAAATTTGCGATCTGAGCAAATCCATTTATTTCTTGAGAAATTAATGACATCAGAAAATAGTGAATTAAGAATACGCTCGTTAAAAACAATATCATCTTTAGGATATATTTCTCCAAATTTAATTATTCAACTCTTAGAATCAAAAGAGAAAGAGATTCAACTAAGTAATGAAGAAAAGTTGATGATTGTAAGATTAATGGGAAGTATTCGCAATGATTTATTTTTGTCTTATTTAATTGAATTAATTTCAGACAAGGCTTATATGGTAAGGTCTGAAGCTGCTAAATCGATAAAAAAATATAAGAATGGAGAGGTAATTCTTAATAAAATAATCGAAGAACATCCAGATGCATATGCAAGAAATATATCAAAAGAATGGTTGGAGAGGACTGCGGAATATGATTAATCTATTCTTTTTAATACTTAATAAAGTTATTATCATCTACGTGTTGCTCCTTTGTTCAACTTATTTAATTTTATTTATATTAGCATTTATGCGATTAAAAAGAGAAAAAGGTCTACATCAAATTGAACAATATAAAAGATTAAAAGAGTCTGCCTTTACTGCACCAATTTCAATACTAGTCCCTGCTTATAATGAAGAAGTAGGAGTAATTAATACGATTTTATCCTTAGTGACTGGAAGTGGTAGGTTAGATTACCCAGAATTTGAAGTAATCGTTATTAACGATGGATCAAAAGATTCTACTTTACAAAAAACGATCGATCGCTTCGAGATGAAAGTAGTAAAAAACAAGGTATTTCATAAACATAAAGGGATTGAAACGAAACCAATTAAAAATGTATATCAATCAGCTATTTATCCTTTCGTATTTCTTATTGATAAAGATAATGGTGGAAAAGCTGATGCATTAAATGCTGGAATTAATTTTAGTAAGTATCCTTATTTTGCTTCTATTGATGGTGATACAATCCTTGATTCTGATTCATTTATTAAAATTATGAAACCGATTATTGAAAATACAGATGACGAAATACTTGCTACTGGTGGAAACGTATTAATTGCAAATGGGAGTAAAACATCGTTTGGTAAAGTAAATGAAATGCTTCTATCGAAAAATCCACTTGTAGTAATGCAGGTTATCGAATATATGAGAGCTTTTTTAATTGGACGAATTGGACTTAGTAATAAAAATTTATTATTAATTATATCTGGAGCATTTGGTGTATTTAAAAAGTCAAGAGTCATTCAAGTAGGAGGATATTTAACAAATACGATCGGTGAGGATATGGAACTCGTCGTTCGTCTACACCGGAAAAACATAGAAGAAAATTGGGGAGCAAAAATCGAGTATGTAGCCGATCCAGTTTGTTATACTGAAGCACCGGATTCATTCAAATATTTAAAAACACAAAGAGTAAGATGGCACCGCGGATTATTTGAAAGTTTGTGGGCACATCGTAAAATGATTTTTAATAAAAATTACCGTTCAATCGGATTTATTGCAATGCCATATTTTTTCTTCGTTGAATTTTTAGGACCCATTATTGAGTTTTTTGGTTATGTGTCCTTAATAATAAATATTACTTTACACAATATAAATATAATGTATTCCATTGCACTTTTAATTTTAATGATTATATATGGCTCATTTTTCTCAGTAAGCGCAGTGCTTTTAGAAGAATGGCGTTTAGAAAAATATAAAAAAATTAGTGAGTTAAACCGTTTATTTTTCTATTCATTGACAGAAGCGATTTGGTATCGTCCAATTTTGACATATTGGCGTGCAATAGCAACAATTAGCATATTCTTAGGACAAAAAAAGGGTTGGGGAGAAATGAAGAGAAAGGGTGTTTAACTTTCATAATTAATCAAAAAGACTGCTTAGTGGTCTTTTTTTTGTTTGCTGAAAAAAATCATATGTAAAAAATTTAAGCCAAGTCATGATTTCTGCAATTTTATTAAACTAAAAAATCAGAATGGTAAATATAAATGAGTAATAGAGCATAAATAGAGTATAGCGGAGGAGTGAAGGATGATAAAGGGATTAAAATTAGTGGGGCTAATCGCTTTCATTACGATTTTGAATGTGATTGTATTCTCTCCAGGTTTAATCGGAATCCAATTAATGAATGCTAGTGCATTTCAAACTGCATTTGGAGTATCGTTCATAATAGCGAATTTGTTAGTACTTCTATTTAGTATGTTTCAGCTATATTTCAAGCCTACTAAAGATAAGCCAATTAAGCAGCTAAAAACAAATGAAGATTTCGTTCTTGCTTTAAGTCGATATAAAAATAATAAAGTACTAAAAGAAGATATTATGACTTCAATTGAGCAAATCGAACGAATGAAAAAGAAAAAAGTCGTATTTTATAACTTATTAACAGATCGATTTTCTCCAACCGAACTTACATACAACAAGTTTGCATCTGTTGTGGACGAGGTTGAGACATTATTTTATTTAAGAATAAGAAACATCATAAACAAGATTAGTACTTTTGATGAACTTGATTATAAAAAAATAAAGGGCAAAGACGGATTACGATACTCAAAGTCATTAATTCAAGAGAAAACAAATCTTTTTAATGAATACATCAAATTCGTAAAAAGGGCAATTGAAATGAATGAAGAGATTCTTGTTAATATTGATAAATTAATTTTAGAAATTTCAAGGCTAGATGAAATAGGAATCGATGATATTGAAAAAATGGAATGTATGAAAGAAATCGATACGTTAATTCAACAAACAAAATATTATAGGCAATGAATGAAAGGATGATAAAAATGAGGAAGTTTCTTTTTGCATCTCTTGCAGTGATCGTTGTAGTTTTTCTTCTTGTCTATATCGGAATTAATATGACTTCAGAAGATAAAGTTGTGAAAATTACTGATAAAAATAAAAATCAGCAATTAGCTAAAATGATCTCAAAAATAAATATTTCGAAAGCAAAACCAATTAAAGGTCAAATTGACTTAAGTACAGCTGATGTCGCAAGTGAACTCCCTGATATTTCAAAATTTCCTGTATCTGTAGACAATACAACTGATAGTTTTGTTGAAATTTTTTCATCTACCGAAAAATCAAGTGATGGAAAAAATGGTTGGTTAAACGAAGTCGCAAATCAGTTTAATGATGCAAAATTCAATCTAGATGGTAGGCAGGTATCTGTAAAAATTAGAAACATTGCATCTGGTACTGCAACAGACTTCATTAAATCTGGTAAATATGTTCCTGATGCCTTTACACCTTCAAATGAACTTTGGGGTCAAATGATAACAGCAAGTGGAGTACAAACAGAAACCGTCTCCTCGCGATTAGTTGGGAATGTTCCTGGTATTGTCATTTCAAAGCCAAAATATAATGAGTTAATGAAAAAGTATAGTAAAGTCGATCCGAAAACCGTTATCGAGGCAATGACAAAAAACGAACTATCAATGGGATATACCGACCCATTTACTAGTTCAACGGGATTAAATTTTTTAGTTACGACTTTAAATTCCTTTGATTCAAAAAATGTACTAAGCGATACTGCTGTGAGAGGGTTTGAAAGCTTTCAAGCAAATGTGCCGTTCACTGCTTCTACGACTCTACAAATGAGTGATGCAGCGGAATCGGGCGTTCTAGATGCATTTGTTTTAGAATATCAAACATTGGTGAATTCACCAGATTTAAAAAATAGTTATGAATTTATACCATTTGGAGTGCGTCACGACAGTCCACTTTATGCTTTAGGAAATTTATCAAAAGAGAAAATGGATATTTTGAAAAAATTTGCTGAATTTACTGGTCAAAATAATCTTCAATCACTTGCGAAACAAGATGGGTTTAATGGGTTGAACAAATACAAATCAGAGCTTAAAACGATCGATGGGGATACATTAAGTGCTGCACAGAAACTTTGGAAAGGTAAGAAAAATACTTCAAATCCAATAGTTGCGGTTTTTGTAGCAGATGTTTCAGGTAGTATGGATGGTAAACCATTAAATGAGCTAAAAGAATCACTACTTAAAGGTCAAAAATATTTAGGAAGAGATAATAGTATTGGCTTAATCTCATATTCTGCCGATGTTACGATCAATCTTCCAATTGCAAAATATGATGCAAATCAACAATCAAAATTTGTTGGTGCCGTATCTAGCCTCGATGCAAGTGGAGATACAGCAACAAACGATGGAATCCTTGTAGCAATTAATATGCTAAAAGATGAAATGAAAAAAAATTCAAATGTTAGACCGCTCATTTTTGTTCTTACCGATGGCGAGACCAATCATGGGAATTCATTGAAGAATGTAAAAGGAATTATTAAAGCATATAAAATTCCAATTTATACGATTGGTTATAACGCTAATATTAAAGCGCTTGAAAGTATTTCGAATATTAACGAAGCTGCAAATATTAATGCTGATTCAGATGATGTAATCTATAAAATTCGTAATCTCTTTAATGTTCAACTTTAATTAGTAGGAGGATTTAAGAATGTCATTTTCTATGCAAGTTGTAAATGAAGAAGAAATCAAGGCAGTAATAGAAGAGCAAGTAAAGCCTGTTCCAGAAGAATTAATGCAATTAAAAGCAACAGCGGATGCAAATGTAGCGATGATAATGGAATTAGACACTGTATCAAAGGAAACGTACGAAAAACGAAAGGAAATTCTTCAATCAATCGAATCATTTGGATTACAGACGATGAAATCTTCTTCGAATAAAAATTCTCTTCTAAAGGTTTCACTTGGTCAACTTGCTAAAAGCGGAGACGAAGGAGGGCAAGTTGCAAAAGGATTATCAGAGCTTCAAGTTCAATTAAAGGATTTAGATCCTAGTGCAATTAATTTTGCAAAATCAGGTTTTTTAGGTAAGTTATTTAATCCTATTCGTTCATATTTTCAAAGATTTGAAAAAGCAGATGTCGCAATCGCTGATATCGTAAAGTCACTTGATAAGGGGAAAAAAATTCTTGAAAATGATAACACGACATTAGAGCATGAACAATTATCACTTCGTATGCTTTCAAAAACGCTAGAAAAGGAAATCCAACTTGGAACATTAATGGATGAGTCAATTGAAAACCAGATTGAAAAAGCAAAAATCGAAGGGGAAGATCAAGAAAAAATTAAATTTATCTCAGAGGAAGTTCTTTATCCGTTACGACAACGAGTCATGGACCTCCAGCAAATGTTAGTTGTCAATCACCAAGGAGATATGTCATATGAGGTTGTCATTCGGAATAATCGTGAATTAATTCGAGGTGTGGAACGTGCAAAAACGGTAACGATTTCTGCACTGAATACAGCTGTAACGGTAGCAAGTGCTCTATATAATCAAAAAATTGTTTTACAAAAAATCACTGCTTTAAATCAAACTACAAATACGATTATTGAAGGTACTTCTAGATTATTAAAGGAGCAAGGAGTTGCAATCCAAAAGCAAGCCATGGAGTCAGCGGTTTCTGTTGAAACACTAAAAACTTCATTCACAAACGTCATATCAGCGTTTGAATCGATTAGTACATTTAAACAAGAAGCTTTACCAAAAATGCGTCAAACCATCCTACAATTTCAAGAATTAGCTGAAGTCGGTTCACAACAGATTCAAAGACTTGAAAAAGGGGATCGAATCGGATTATAGAAGATACTGGAAAAAGATATGTAGTAGTAAGGGACATATCTTTTTTCAATTAACCTTACTCTACGATTCAGGTGATTGCGGCGCTTGTACGGTTATAGCGGACAGTTTACCAGTAAAAACATGTATGATGTTAGCGGTAGATGCTGTTGGAAAGAAACTTACTACAATAGAAGGCTTACATGATGATCCAATGCAGCGTGCTTTTGTGGAAAAATGGGATTTTCAATGCGGGTATTGTACTTCGGGTTTTATCCTAAACGCTCATGCACTCGTAACCGTGCATCCTGACGCAACTGAAGAGGTTATTGAAGAATGGCTTAGTTCAAATATATGTCGTTGCACTAGTTACCAGGAAATAAAAGAAGCCGTATTATCGGTTTTAAACGAACAACGGGGTAGACCAAGAAATAGACGTTAGAAAAATACATTTCACTTAAAATATTAAAAAGCCTACGTTAATAAAAAACGCAGGCTTTTACATTTTTTAGAATTACATTTAAAAAGAAAATAAAGAAAATAAGGTGGTCTTTAGGTATTTAACATTTTTTGAAATAAATTGGAATCGTACCAATTGGCGTAATTTGGTACGGAATAGGGTTTAAAACGACCGGTACTGGTGGCAGATTGGAATAAACACTTTTCCGATACTTATGACGAGAACCTCAAACACTTACTTTTGCATGTTCACTATTTGATTCATTTTTATGAATGTTTCTCTCATCATTCCGACCAAATAAAAAATCATCAAACTTATTATAAGCCATGTTATCACTCCTAAATTCAAACTTTCGTATGTATACCTAATATATACAATTTTAGGATTAATGAATGGGCACGTTAGGAGTACATCTATTATTGAATTAATTTTGATAAACAATTAATTTGCGAAACGTTTGACCTCTTTTGTAATCTATTTAAAGTGGGGGGATATACCTCTAATAATCTTAGTTCTATTGAACTGTAAAAATATGAGTTACACTATTATTTCGCTCTCATTCGTTTAAGATCTTCTTTTGGAGGAAAACCAAATAATCGAGAGTATTCTCTACTGAACTGGGATGGACTCTCATACCCTACTCGGAATGCTACATCTGCTGCATCTGAAGACTCGGACAGTAATAAAAGTCGAGCTTCCTGCAATCTTAAGTGCTTCTGAAATTGAAGAGGACTCATTGCAGTTACATCTTTAAAGTGTCTATGTAAGGAAGAAACACTCATATTTGCTATTTCTGCAAGCTCTTCAATTCGTAAAGACTTGTAAAAATTCGCTTTAATTTGTTCAATAACTTCACTTATTCGATTAGTAGTGCTACCTTCGATGGCAAGTTGCAATATACTCCCATTCTGTCCACGTAATACTCTGTAGAGAATTTCTTTTGTAAAAATAGGTGCAAGAATTGGAATATCTTCAGCTGAATCTAATAATCGGACCAATCTAATCACTGCATCTAAAATTGAACCTTCTAATTCGTTGACAAAAATCGCTCGTTTTGCAGTTACCTTTGAATTAGTGGGAAATTCAGTATCCGTTAAAATTTCTAAGATTTGACTTGGATTAAATTCAATTTTCAAAGCTAGATATGGAGCGTTCGGTGTAGCTTCAATAACTTGGCCTGTAACAGGTAAATCAACGGATGCAACTAAATAATTTCTAGGGCCATACTTAAAACGTTCATTTCCTAGTAATAATTCCTTTACACCAGAAACAACAATACATAGAGATGGCTTATAAACCCTGTATTTTGGATCAGTAATATGTGACTCTCGGATAAAAAATAACGAGTTAATTGAGGTCTCGTTAACACCTTCATGACTAGTATTGCGATCAATAACTTGGATTAGTTCGCTTAGATAAGAAACGTTAATTTCAGACATAAGTCCTCCTTGCTTACTTTATTTAAAAGAAATAAAAAATTTTTCATAGAATATGTAAAAGTGAGAGGATTAGGCAATCATTTAGGAGGAATGAGTTAACGAACTCTGCTTATTTTAATGCATAATTAAGTATATCAAACATATCTTCAAAACTATAATACTATCACTTCACTTCCTACTAATTAAAACCCATAAAGGGAGAGATTCCTATGAAACTAATTGCATTAGACTTGGATGGCACTACACTCAACTCAAATAAAATAATAAGTAAGGAAACCTTAAGCGTGATTAAAAAAGCTCAGGCAGCAGGACATATCGTTATGATTTTATCTGGGCGTTCACCAAGTTCAGTATATGATGAACTTTTAAAGTATGGTTTAAATTGTCCAGTTGGAGGCCATAACGGGACAGCATTATATGTGAATGGAAAATTAATTGAACTAAATTCAATTGGGCAACCTCAAATACAAAAAATCGCCTTAGAAGTTGAGAGTGAAGACTTACCGTACAATATTTCTACAAATAAGGGAATATTTGCCCCAAGTAATTGGGATAAACGATTTGAACAGGTTGTTTCATCTGGGGGTGTTCCTAAAAAATACTTCTCAAACAGACACTTTAAAATGTTTACTACACCTCCAACTGTATATGGACATTCGTTTTTTAACAAAGTTCATGAAATAATTGATAATGAGGATTTTACCATCCAAAAGTTTCTTATTTTAACCCTTGATCCAAAACAAATGGAGAGACTTGAAAAAAAATTAAGATTCATAGATGAGATTTTTGTTACGAGTGCCTCACCTTTTAATCTTGAGGTTACACATATAAATGGAAATAAAGGGTATGGTTTAAAAACAATGGCATCATATTTTAATATACCATTAGAACATACAGTAGCTATAGGGGATGAAAAAAATGATCTTCCGATGTTTAATATAGCTGGATTATCAATAGCTATGGGGAATGCTGAAGAAGAAATAAAGCTCTCATGTGATGTTGTTACATTAAGTAATGATGAAAATGGTGTTGCAAATGCATTCGAAAAATATATTTTTAAAGGGTCAAATGTACTATAATAGTATAGAAATCTAAATACATCTAAATAAGCAACGTTTTCCTTGGTTAAATGTACGAGTATGTTACATTATCCAAGGTTGTTTTTATTTGTCTATTTAATGAGCTCTGGAGCATTTGGTATCTTCATGGCAGTGATTTCATTAAGCGGTGTTTTAGTTAATACATTTATTGCTGAACGTTCTGATCGAGGGATTGATAGAAAATGGATTATTATGATTGCGATGATTTCATCAGCAATAGGTTATGCATCGTATTTAATATTTCATAACTACTATTTATTATTAGTTTTTGTTGCTTTATTTAATGGATTAGGTGCAGCGGCTATGCCACAAATTTTTGCATCCGCACAGGAGTCGGCAAATGCAAGTTTATCTAAAGACAAGACTTTAGCGTTATCAACTTTACGCTCACTTGTTTCTTTAGGATTTTTAATTGGACCATTAGTTGGTACTTTAATTTTAAGAGCAAAAGGTTATCATGGACTATTTTGGGGAACATCTAGCATTTATGTAATGATTACTCTTCTAGTAATCTTCTTTTTAGAAAAGAGAAAGCCAGTTCAGAACAATATAAAAAAGAAAAACAAGACAAAAGTTACAGCTGCTAAACGAAAACAACTTAAACTACCGTTTATTGCTTTTATCTTATTATTTGCAGTTAGTTCGATAAATTGGATCAACACACCGCTTTTTATCGTCAATGAGTTACATGGTACAAATACAGATGTTGGATTAGTTGTAAGTATATGTGCAGGTTTAGAAATTCCAATCATGCTTGTGTTGGGAGTACTTTCTAAAAAAATCTCGAATCATGCATTGATGATCTACGGTTGCTTTATTGGTTTACTCTATTACTTAACCTTAAGCATTTCAACTCATACATGGGAGTTAATCGTTGCACAGTTACTACAGGCAACATACATTGCTATTGTAATGGGTAATGGTATAAGCTATTTTAACGACCTTCTACCAAATTCACCAGGTTTTTCTGCATCAATTTATGCGAATTGCTCGACGATCGGAAGTTTAGTAGGAAATTTAGGCGGAGGTCTATTTGCACAATTAGCAGGGTATCGTAATGTTTATTTACTTTGTATATTATTTGTAATTTGTTCACTCTTTATATTATGGAAATCCAAAAACAATGTGGAAATGGAAATATCGACAGGTCATAGTCAGTCTGTGTAGTAGTTAAGTTACACAAAGATTTATGAAACTGAAGTGCAATTAAAATAACAAAACAGCAAATAAAATTCCCGTTTCTACAATTAAAAAAGTCAAATCTGCAAATTTTTAAATGGAACTTTAAGCTTAAAAATTATTTAAATGAAAAAGGATGATCTAATT
>NZ_NTZO01000432.1 GCF_002559405.1 Bacillus sp. AFS001701
CAATAAATATGCATGGTTTGTAATAATTATATCGGCTAACATTAATTGATTTTTAGCCTTTTGATAAAAACATTTATGAAACCAAGGATTTGTTTTTTTATTTTCACTTTCTTCATTACAACAAACACGATCCCATAAATGTAAGCCACCTGAAGGAAGTGATAATTCATCTAATTCCCCAGTTTCAGTTTCAGTTAACCAAACAGTTATCATAGCCTTAGATAAAATACTATCGTAATTATCATCAAATTGTTCGCCAACAATATATTCAAATTTTTGCAGACATAGATAATTTCTTTTACTTTGTATAGAAGCTATTTTTAACTGAAATGGAACTATTTTTTCAATCGTTTTTATATGTTTTTTAAGTAATTGTTTTTGTAACGAGATTGTACTTGTACTAATGACCACTTGTTTGCCAAATTGTTTTGAGAAAAATGCTGATGGAATTAAATAACCAAATGTCTTGCCAACACCTGTTCCAGCCTCAGCTAAGAGAATATTATTCTGGCTAAATGCATCGAACACATCGTGCATATACGCAAATTGTTCATCTCTTTTTATAAAATTTGGAATTTCCACAGCCATCTGATCTACAAGTTCACGTTTAAGATACTCGTCGAATTCAACGAAATCTTCTTCCTCTTGAGGTAAACTAAAGCTTCTTTTTTTAAGAGCTATTCGTCTAAATTCTTCATACTCAACAGATTCATTTGTAAATGATTCAGATTGCTTTTGAAGTAGATCCGAAATATAGTATGTAATGTCACTTTTAAAGCTAGTGCTAAGTTTTTCTACTATTTTTAATGATGCATATGGCAAGCTCTCAAGTTTTTTTAATAAAATTGTTAATAATTCGGCAGTTACTTCAGCATCACTATCAGCTTGATGTGGGTTTTCATGTTGTATATTAAATACTTTTGCTAAATCAGATAATTTATAACTAGTTAAAGTTGGATATAAAATTCTTGTTAACTCCACTGTATCAATAGCTAATGGTGATATTTTTGGTAAACCAATCCGCTCAAATTCTTTTTGCAAAAATGTTAAGTCAAAATGCACATTGTGTGCAACAAAATATGCGTCATTAAACATCGGGTATAATTCTTCAACTATTTGTTCAAATTGTGGAGCATATTGAACCATTTCATCTGAAATCCCTGTTAGTTCGGAAATAAAGGTTGGAATATTCATGTTTGGATTAATAAAACTTGAAAACTGTTCAATAACTTCTCCACTTTCCAATAAAAAGGCTGCAATTTGAATAATTCGATCTTGACCTCTATTATTATTTCCGGTTGTTTCTAAGTCAACGACCACAAATTTATTCATATTTTGCCACCTCCAAATTCTCTATATAGATATTATTTTGCATAAACAGATTAAACAATACAACCAACAAAAAAATCCCCTAAAGAAGGGGATTTCAAATTGCCCTCAAACGCTTGTTTTCTTCGCTGTTTCTGTTGTTGTGTTAAATACTTTTGATCCTCATCATGTAACTTCATGCTTCGAAATTCAAAAGTTGACTTTTTACTTAACTGTACCTGCAATTTCTTTGCCAATCATTTCGACAATTTCATTTGCATCATTTAAAATAGCAATCTTTGGTTCATGTTGATCCAGTTTCTCTTCCTCTACCTGACCATATGCAATAATAATTACTTTGTCGCCTTCTTGGACCAATCTTGCCGCTGCACCATTAAGACAAATTACACCACTTCCACGTTTTCCTGGAATAACATATGTCTCAAGTCGTGCACCGTTATTATTATTTACAATTTGAACTTTTTCGTTTTCAAGTACATCAACAGCATCCATTAAATCTTGATCAATTGTAATACTTCCAACATAATTTAAATTAGCTTCTGTAACTGTAGCTCTATGAAGTTTTGCTCTCATCATTGTGCGAATCATGTCATTTCCCCCTAGTTGTTCAATCCTTAAATAGAAATTAAAATATTATCGATTAAGCGAGCATTAGAAAATTTTACTGCTAACGCAATAATTACTTTTCCATTTATTTTATTTAAAGGCTCTAAATCTGGATAAGAATATATACTTACGTAATCCACTGTTCCAGATGTTTCGCTTTGTATTGTAGAAATAATATTTTGTTGCAGTTGATCTGGATTTAAATTCCCTTTATTTATCTCTTCAACTGCTTTTTGTAAACTTTTATAAAGAACTGGTGCTTCTTGTCTTTCTTTGTCTGTTAAATAGACATTTCTAGAACTTTTAGCTAATCCATCTTCTTCTCTAATAGTTGGAACAGGATTAATTTTTACAGGAATATTAAAGTCTTCAACTAAACCTTCAATTACAGCTACTTGCTGAGCATCCTTTAATCCAAAATAAGCCTGGTCTGGTTGAACAATATTAAATAATTTTGTTACAATTAAAGCAACACCATCAAAATGTCCAGGTCTTTTTTCACCACAAAGGACATCTACTCGTTTTGTTACTTTCATTGTTGATTTTAATTCATTTGGATACATTTCTTCAACTGTTGGATAAAAGAGGCAATCTACACCAGCATTTAGTGCAACTTTTTCATCTCTTTCAAAGTCCCTTGGATATCGATCAAAATCTTCATTAGGTCCAAATTGAGTCGGATTAACAAAAATACTTAAAACGACGATATCATTATTTATTCTAGCTTCTTCTAATAAAGACGCATGACCTTCATGTAAAAACCCCATAGTTGGAACAAATCCAATCGATTTTTCATTTTTTCTGTGAATTTTTAATTCATTTCTTAAATCATTTATTGTGTGAAACACTTTCATTGCGAACTTCCCCCGTATAATGCCTTTAACTGTTCTTCTTTCATCGTAAACGAATGTTTAGTATCTGGAAATTGTCTAGATTTAACTTCTTGTACATATGAAGCAATTGCATTTTCAATTGTTGTAGATACATTTGCGTACTGTTTAACAAACTTAGCTACTCGACCAACACCATATGTTATTAAATCATGGTAAACAAGTACTTGACCATCTGTATCAACACCAGCACCTATTCCGATTGTTGGAATGGAAAGATCCTTTGTAATATCCTTTGCAATTTGCTTTGGTACACATTCGAGTACGATTGCAAATGCTCCTGCTTCTTCACATTTTTTTGCATCATTAAACAATTTCATCGCACTTTCAGAGTCACGTGCTTGAACTTTATAGCCACCTAATACACCTACAGATTGAGGAGTCAATCCTAAATGAGCTACAACTGGTACTCCCGCGATTGTTAATGCTTTAATCACATCTAAGACATTTTCATCTGCGCCCTCAACCTTAACAGCGTGCGCATCACCCTCTTGCATAATGCGACAAGCACTACGTAAAGCTTCTTCTTTTGAAAAGTGGTAAGACATGAATGGCATATCTGTCACTATAAACGTATTTTTTGCCCCGCGTTTAACTGCTTTTGAGTGATGAATCATGTCATCTACAGTAACCTTAATTGTAGAATCATATCCTAGGACAACATTCCCAAGTGAGTCACCGACTAAAATCATATCTACTTCACTTGATTCTGCTAATAGTGCTGAAGGGTAATCATAAGCAGTAATCATGACAATTGGGTCATTATTTTGTTTCATGTTTAAAAAATCTTTTGTTGTTTTCATCTTTTTTCCTCCTTTTAAATGAAGAGGAAATGGGGGCTACAATAAAAAAACTTTGCTCAAAAGAGAACAAAGGAAAATTGTAAACCGTCTCATTCCTCTGTCCCAGTCCCTTATAGGATCAAGGCAGACACATTTTTAGAATTGATTTTTTAAAACCTGGTGTAGTTCTTCTTAGGATACTAAAGTTTGATTGACCCTATTCAGATACCACCCTTGAAGAATCAGCGATAGTCGCGACCCTTCCAATACAGTTTATAGTAAGAATAGCAATTAAGTAAAGAAAAAACTTGGTATTATTTACAAATATACGTGACAATTATATAGAAAATAAAATAACTCTCTTTCAAATATAAAAAGAGAGTTGTTTTATTACGT
>NZ_NTZO01000433.1 GCF_002559405.1 Bacillus sp. AFS001701
ATTCAACTATTTTGCTAAATTCCCTTTTTAAATAAAAATATTGTAACATAGATTAATAGATTTATTACTTATAACAATTAAAAAAATTCACAAAAAAAAGCCCAAACATTTTTTGTTTGAGCTTTTGTTGCTAAAAATTATTTATTCTTTTGATCTGTAAACGCTTCATGTAGAGCAGATAGTTGACGCTCAAGTTCAGAAAGAAGTTCTCTACCTTGTTCTGCTTCAATTAAACCTAAACGAGAAGCAAAATCAATCTCCCTTGATAATCCAAACATTTGAGTATCTAAAACCTCTTCATATAGAGGGCATTGTGGCATCGTTAAATGATCAAGTTGCACATTTATTAATTTTAATATTTTTTCAGCATCTTTTTTTAATAATTCAAATGCTTTATCTTTGTAATCTGTTACAGCATCAGACCTCAATTTTCTCCCTCCGCTTCCGTACAAGCTATCTATTTAATATTATAGTTCTTTTTAGGAAAAATCAACTTAAATCAAAAGTTTTGCAAATATGTATTTTAGAAAATTATATTTTTGCAACAGTTTATTTATTAGAATTTTCTTATGTTAGAAGGTAATTTTATATTGTAATCTAGTTTCTACAAAAAAACCGCTCATTACATCTCTATAAAAAAACTGAAAGCATAATAATACTTAAATGAAAATAAGGGCTCGATTTGTTCAATTGTTTGTCTTTTTACTTAAAAAAGTCGTACACTATAGTTAGACTTAGTACACAGAAGGGGTTTAGTATATGGGTGATGTTTTTCAATTAACAGGTAATGTGGAGTTTCCGTTAACGATTGATCCAAGTGTTTGGATTTTTGATGAAAGAAAGGTAAAGTTAGACAGTTTGTTAGCTGGTGAATTGAAAAAGGTTGATGAGCTTGAACAATATACAAAAAGTGTTTCAAAGCATTGGGATCGTGAAATTGTTGAAGGTGCGAAGGTTGATAATAGTCCTTTATACGCTACTCAAAAAAAAGAATGGCTTAAAGAATCTTATGCAATGCCATTTTCTTATTTTATAGATAATAGTAATCCGAAAAATCATGATTCAGAAGTTACGATCGAAACAGAAGGTGAATTAATAAAATTACCTTTTGAAACTGTATATGAAAGTTATTTAGCATTTTCATACAATGGCAAGAGAATCCTTGATGATGGGCCAGTACATTTATATTTTGCTGATGGCACAAATAAAGAAACACCAATTACTTCAATCAAGAAAATTATTTTATAGTGTAAAACAAAAGCAACATCTTACTGTTAGATTTTGGTAAGATGTTGCTTTTGTAAGCATTTAATTATTACAATATGTCCGCTGCTAGTTGGGCAATTGATGAACGTTCGCCTTTTATTAGTTTTACATGTCCACTTATTTTTTGATCTTTAAATTTTTCAACTACATAAGTTAATCCATTGTTGTATTCATCTAAATATGGATGATCAATTTGTTCTGGATCCCCCATTAATACAATTTTACTCTTATCACCAACGCGAGTTAAAATTGTTTTTACTTCATGCCTAGTTAGATTTTGTGCTTCATCTATAATAATAAATTGCTCTGGGATACTTCTACCTCTTATATAAGTTAAAGCTTCTACTTCAATTGAGCCCATTCCGGCTAATATCGCATCAAGTTCACCTGGTTTTTTCGTATTGAATAAGTATTCTAGATTATCATAAATCGGTTGCATCCATGGACGAAGTTTTTCATCCTTCTCACCTGGTAAATAACCAAGATCCTTTCCAACTGGTACAATCGGTCTAGCAACTAATAACTTTTTATAGCTTTGTAGGTCCTCACTTTGCATTAAACCTGCCGCTAAAGCTAATAAAGTTTTTCCGGTTCCTGCCTTACCAATCAATGTGACTAATGGTATATCGTCTCGAAGTAGTAATTCTAAGGCCATGGATTGTTGTGCATTTCTTGGCCTTATACCCCAAATATGTTCATTTGAGAAAACAAATTTCTTAATTTTTGTACCCGTTTTATCTACAACTCCAAGAGCTGAGCTCTTACCACCGAGAGCATCCTTTAATACGATGAATTGATTAGGATAAAATGGATGGTTCGCTATATCTGAAACAGGAAGTTCAGTTTTCTCATAAAACTTGTTTAATAAATCTGTATTTATGTAATACTCTAGATAACCGGTATAAATATGATCAACTTCAACTACTCGATCACTTAAATAATCTTCAGCTAATAAATTTAATGCATCCGCTTTTACACGAACTAACGTATCTTTACTAACTAAAATGACTGTTTTTCCGCTTTCTTTTGCTTCTTCTTCAAGTAATAAGTTTTTTGCAACAGCTAAAATGCGATTATCGTTCGTTTTTTCAACAAAGATCTCTTGCAATTGTTGAAAAGAACGATGATTTAATTCAATTCTAAATGAACCACCGTTTTCAAGAGGAATACTTTCATGTAATTTCCCTAGTTCTCGAAAGCTATCAATTAGTTTGGATACATACCTAGCATTACGACCAACTTCATCCATATATCTCTTCTTTGAGTCTACTTCCTCTAATACAACAGCTGGTACAACTACTTCATTATCTTCAAATGAAAAGATTGCTAGTGGGTCTTGCAGTAGTACATTGGTGTCGAGAACATATATTTTACTCAATCCTTAACCTCCTGACTAAAAATAACTCAGATTAGAATAATTAGTTTTAATTCTAAATTGATCGGTCTTACAATTGGTTACTAGTCGAAGAATGGACGAACCGTTAATATATTATATGAAATTCTCTCTACTTTAGAATATTTTTTAATGTTTAAAGCTTAGTTGGATCTAAGACCACTCAAAACTGCTACATCTAATTTTTTTGCAGCCCTCTCATCATACGTTTTTGCATACTCTGGTTCGACTGTTATTTTAGACCCATAAAACAATATATTTTTTACTTCATTAACTTCTACTTCTATACACGCTAATTTTAATGGAATCCCAGGCATTTGCTTTGTTAAAATTTTTGCATTTCCTGAAATACTATAAACTGTTTCATTTGAGAATAAGCTTAATGATACCCCTTCAACCTCTTCGATATTCGATATAATTGCTGATCTTTGATCTACTGCAAATCGAATTGTCTTATCGTCTAAAGCAACAAGCCAAGAAATTGCATTCGTAACTGGTGCATTCTTTTCGGAGTTAAAAGTACTTAAAAAAACAATCTTTTCTTTATTACAATCTTCTAATAAGCTTGGTGATAATGTTTTCTCAATACTGTTTGCCATCACTATTTCATCTCCTTCAAATAAAGAGTATACTAATATAATTCAAAGTTTATTGAAAACTTCCTGCTAAAACCACTGTTTTTTAAAAATATATTCTAAAACCTGTTATAATTATGTTAACTTAAGTTCCATATATAAGGAGAGAAATTTCACATGAGAGTTAAATGCATGATTTGTGATAAAAGCGAATCTATTAGCGATGAATCACCTATTGCAAAAAAATTAAGAAATCGTCCTATCCATACATATACATGCTCTGAATGTTACGATCGAATTAAAATAAAAACAGAACAAAGAATTGCAACAGGAAATTTCCGTTTCTTAAAACCGGTAAAGGACAATGACGAGTGGTAAATTATGAAAAAAGAAGCCAGTTAGGCTTCTTTTTTTGGAAAGACCATCAAGTCTTAGATATTATTTTCATGTATAAATTCACCAAAAGTTTAAACAAAAAAACCTAGATTAATTTCTAGGTTTTTAATACTTCTCTGGATTAACTTTTACTTGATCTAAAAAGCAATCAATCATTTCAATTGGAAAGCGCGTAGTACGCTCTTTTTCTGCTTGTGTAAATGTAATTAAATAGAAATCTTCCATTTTTTCTATTTTTACGTTAGATACTTGATGATCTTCTTTTAAAATCGAATCAAACATCTCATACGTCTCTTTAGCAGCTTCATCCGAAGGTCTACCTTCATATATAACTTTTATCGTTAACCAATTATATAAAGCATCCTGAACAGATTTCATCTAAATACCAACTTTCTAAAAAGTTTACATTATGTAGTAGCATTATTCTTTTTTGATTGATGTAAACGAATCTTATATACCCCTAACACGAAGACACTTGCAAGTAATGCTTCAACGATTGGTATCCTTAAAGCTAAGAAAGTAAGGAAACTACATCCAATCATAAGCAAAACATAAATGATTAAACTTTTAAGGATGCTCAATTTTTTGGCGAAACCTAAATGATATACCACAATACATAATACAACAATTAAACCATATAAAATCCACATTGAAAGGTGAATATCATGAGTTATATTTATTAACTGTGTTATGACAAATTCAAATCCCTTTGGAGCTTTTTCCAAATCCATATCCCCCTATTAAATAATAAAACTAAATACTTCTATTCGTTTTTAGATCGACTTTAATATTAATTTTTAGTATTTGTCTACAAAAATGAAACCGACTATTTTCTAGTCGGTTTTATTATATCATAATTATTTTAAAATTTAAT
>NZ_NTZO01000434.1 GCF_002559405.1 Bacillus sp. AFS001701
AGTAGAACGTCGCCTGGTTTACCAAAGTATCAGCTAATCAGCTGGTGCTTTTTTTATTTTAAATCAGTTTATTGTTGATATTTAACAACCCTAAAGGACTGTCAATTTTTTATAGTCCTTTTAAGTTCTTGGCATAAAATTTTGTTACCAAGTACTTGAAGACCTAAATCTAGTATTCAGAATTATCAATAATAGTAGGAATTGTATCAGATTGTTTAAAAACATAGGTTTTATTATCAATTTTTATTTTAAAAGTTCTTCCTTTTTTATCATAAATGATTTTCAAGTTATGAAACTTAGAACTGTTAATTACATACGTCGTATCTGTTTTCTGTGTATAAGTACCTTTATCTGACTCAGATTGATTATAATAATAAAATGAATGATGGTCCTCTTCATCAAATACCATTGTTGCAAATGGAAGTTTTTTGCTGTGGTAAGTCCCTATTAAAGTTGACTCATATAAAATCTGTATTTTAGGGACGTTTGTAGCTAAAATAATAAATACTAAAGCTAATAATAGTATAATGCTTTTATCAACCCACTTTTTCATTTGGACTCAAGTCATTAAGATCTACACTCCTTCCCTAATTTAAAAATATTTAAATAGAAGAAGAACTATTCTAAATACAGATCTATTTCATGCAGAGTTATTTTTGATTTAGTATATAGACTCTAGCTCATTGAAGTAATAATCCTAGTTGAACAACTAAAACTAACACAAAAACGAACTGTAGATATAACAGTTCGTTTTCTGTAACAATCACACGCATTATTACTTTACAAAGAGGCTGGTTTTTCGACTTTTTTTAAAATAACTGTACTTATAGTATCTTTCCAGTAAATTTCATAATTTATCTCGTTTTCCTTTTCAATAAACTCACATCCGCCGCACTCTCTTTTTTTACCATGAAATTCACCAGATTGATTTAATAAAAATGTCTCCCCTCCGATCGTTCCGCCATTATAGTAAATCAAATAGCGTGAGTTTGACTTAATTAAATCTTTATCATATTTTCCTTTATATTTTATAGTTGTTTGATATAAGATATCAGTTCCCACTAAAGTCATTTCGTGTGAAATTTCCCAGTTATTATCGGCTCCTTGAAAACTAACGGACTTAGTACTAAATAAATGATTTGCAATTTCTCCATGTACAGTAGTAATAGAGTTAAATAAGAACAATAAACAGAAAGTAAGATGAGCTAGTGTATTTTTCATTTGAAATCTCCAGTTTTTATATTTAATATTCAATTCAATACTGTACTTTTATACAACAATAAATCCTTATTAAACTAAATTTCCATTTGCTATAAATTTGAAGATGTACTTTTTAGCTAATAAGGTTGTGGAAAATTTTTATTTAACACATATAGTAAATAATGCAGATCATCTTTACTTTTGAATTTACACATAGTATGATGATTTCAATAAGTTAGATTTCAATGGACATAATAATAAATGAGGTGCATTTTGTGAGTGCGGTAGGTTCTAAATAGGAAAAAATTAAATGAAATAAATAGGATGAAAAAAAGGGGAATTTGTAGAATTCGCACCCTTAATTTTGTCATGTATTTATTTCAAACCTATGAAGATACCTACAATACTTTATAATGCGTGTAATGAATTTAGTTTGGCTATTCTGTAATAGCTTTTTTAACTATATTTCAATTATAATTGCCTTGTAATGTGATTAAAGCTGCGGTATCTCCGCAGCTTTTTTTATATTTTTTCGGGTAAAATCTTAATTCTATAAATAAACTCATTGGAATCTAACGGGTAGGTATCTCCATTTATGATCGATAAAATCATATGAAAGAGGAGAATAACAGTTGAATAATATAACATTTGAAAAATTACAATATAACGACTTAAAAGAGATTGTAAAATCTTATTGTGTAAGTGGATTAGGTAAAAAGTTGATACATCAATTAGAACCTAGTAGCAATATAAAAGTAGTTAAAAATAGATTAAATGAGACAACTGAAGCTCGGGCAATATTAGATGCAGAAGGACATGTGCCATTTTTAGGTGTCTCTAACATTGAAAATCTTATTCAAAATCTTGAAAAGGGTATGATATTAGATCCGAGTGATTTAATCAGTGTTTCGGACTTTTTAAGAGGATGTAGAAGAATTAAAAAGTTTATGCAAGATAACGTATTTTTTGCTCCAATTCTCGCTTCTTACGCAAACTCAATGAGTGAATTTAAAAGTATTGAAGATGAGATTAACTTCTCAATTAAAGGAAACAGCGTTGATTCTGCGGCAAGTAAGGATCTTAAACGGATACGAAATAATATTGAATCAGTTGAAGAAAAAATTAAAGATCGTTTAAATAAATTTCTAAGTAGTAGTGCAAATAAAATGTATATTCAAGACTTTTTTATAAGTAAGAAAGATGACCGATATACAATACCAATTAAAGCTTCCTTTAAAAAGCAAGTTCCAGGATCGATTATTGAAGTTTCTTCTAAAGGGGCAACAGTCTTTATTGAACCGAATACAGTAACTAAATTAAACGGTGAGTTAGCAAGCCTAAAGGCAGAAGAGGCAATGGAAGAATATCAAATATTAGCTACCCTTTCAGGAATGATTTTAGAAAACATTTATGAAATAAATATAAATATGGAGTTAATTAGCCAATATGATATGGTGTTTGCTAAAGCTAAATTTAGCAAACATATTGGTGGAATTGAGCCGAAATTAAATGATTTTGGATATATAAAGTTAGTTGATTGCAAACATCCACTATTAACAGGAAATGTAGTTCCGCTTAATTTTGAGATAGGAGAAAGTTATCGTAGTTTAATCATTACTGGACCTAATGCGGGTGGAAAGACAGTCGTTCTGAAAACAATTGGTTTACTAACTTTAGCAACAATGTCAGGTTTCCATATTATAGGCGACACGGGGACTGAAATTGCAGTATTTGAAAAGATTTTTGTTGATATTGGTGATAATCAAAGTATAGAAAATGCACTAAGTACATTTTCATCACATATGAAAAACCTTTCCGATATTATGGGCGTTTCTAATAATAATACACTTTTACTATTCGATGAAATAGGAAGTGGTACGGAACCGAATGAAGGATCTGCACTAGCAATTTCTATATTGGAAGAATTTTATCTTATGGGATGTATTACAGTTGCAACTACCCATTATGGTGAAATTAAACGTTTTTCAGAAATGCATAGTGACTTTATGAATGCAGCAATGCGATTTAATAGTGAAACACTAGAACCAATGTATAAGTTAATTATCGGGAAATCAGGAGAAAGTAATGCTCTATGGATTTCTAAAAAAATGAATATTCGCGAAAATGTACTTCAAAGAGCGAAGGAATATATGGAAAATAAAGAATATCAATTAGAAAAAGTAAATGAAAGTGCAATAAGGAGACCAAAGATTGTCAAATTGAGATCTGAAGAAAAGGTTAACTATCAAAAAGGTGATCGAGTAAAATTATTAGACTATGATAACTTTGGAATTGTCTATAAAGAAATCGATAATTTCTACAATCTCATTGTTCTTTACAATGGCGAATTTTTGGAAGTGAATGAAAAACGAGTAACTTTAGAAGTAAAGGCTGCTGAACTTTATCCAGAAGGATATGACTTAGATACGTTATTTGTTGATTATGCGACAAGGAAATTACAGCACGATATTGAACGAGGATCGAAAAAGGCACTAAGAAAGATTCAAAAAGGAATGAGAAGTAACGGGGAGTGATATTAGGTTGTTTTTAATCAGCAAATATTCCACTTTGTACACAAACAAAAACATCAGCCCAAAAGCTGATGTTTTTGTTTTAAGAAAAAATTCATTGTTTTCAAGAATACAAAACAATTTAAGCTTAAATGAATAGACTATACCAAACTACATGATTGGGGTCTTAATATGAGGAAATTTTCTTATATAGATTTAATCGCCACGTTAAATATAGAAGATGCACATCCAGGTGGGTTTGATTTAACAAAAAAAACATTAAGATTTCTTCCATTGAAATCAGATAGCCAAGTTTTAGAGGTTGGTTGCGGTTCAGGTAAAACTGCTAGTTATTTATATGAAAGTTACAATTGCTCAATTACAACAATCGATATAAACAGTCGGATGCTGACTAATGCAAGAAAACGATTTAACAAAATGAAAATTCCAGTTACTCTGCATCAAGCAAGTGCAGAAAACCTTCCTTTTAAAGATAATTCATTTGATATTATTATTTCGGAATCAGTAACAAGCTTCACAAATGTAGATAAATCAATACAAGAATATGTAAGAGTGTTAAAAAAAGGTGGATATTTTCTTGCTATAGAAATGACATCAGAGAGACCACTAACACTAAAAGAAGAAAGCGAAATAAAGGATGTTTATGGCATTTCAAAAGTAAAAACGGTAAGAGAGTGGGAACAAACATTAATCAAAGGGGGCTTTAGAGATTATAAAATTCTCAAAGGAAATACAATAATGAATACATCAACATTCCCAACTGATACACTACCATTTCAAAAGTTACCACCGGAGGGAATTGAATTACTCCATAGATTTCAAGAAATACTAGTGCGTTATAAAGATGTATTAGGATATAGAGTATTTTTATGTAGAAAAAGATAGGCATAATAGCTTATCTTTTTTGTTTGTTTTAAAAACTCCTGCTTACATAGATTCCATTAAATCCAAGGTATCAGACTGTTAATATTTTAAAATTTCACGTGGATTTAACCAAGTTAGTCCAATAATTCCATGCTATTAAGTATTCGTCTAAATCATTTGGGTGATATCTTATACATGTTGCTAACCTAAAATATAATCCAACCAATACGTTTTTATATATTATGTGAGAATCATTATTTAGTAAAAATTTCAAATGATTAACTGCAGTAGAAATTGTCTCTTTTGTTAAATTGTCTGGTGAAGAACAAAACGCATATATTAAATCATAAAGTGGATCTCCAAATACTGGAGTAGGATCGATAATGCCACTTAACTTGCCTTTATTAAAGATAAAATTATGTATACCACAGTCACCGTGTAATAAAAAAGGTTCTCCTTGAAAAGTCATTAGATCTGAATTGTTTATAATAGAAAGTATAAGTGTATGATCTGGCTTTTCTAAATACGAATCTAAAATTTTAAAAGACTCTGTCATTCTACTCATAAGAAAATCTGACCATGAATTCGATAATTCATCTGCCCATCCCCAGCCTGGAGCATTAGGGTAGGATTCGTAATTATTTATTAACTTTTCAACCAGTGATATAAGTAATTCTTTTTTGTTTTTTTTAACATAATTCGTGCTACCTGGAATGAATGGATAAACTATGTATTTAAATGTTTTTTCAGCAAATAGTAAATTGGGTAATATATCTAATTTATTATAGTAATTAAGAAAATATACTTCTGATTCTAGTACACGAGGATCATTAGACTTAACTATATACTTACTCTCGTTTTTTATGTTAAGAAGATATATACTGCTCGATGTTCCACCTGTTAGTTGAGTGTACTTAATTTCTTTTTTGTTAATTGAATTCATGTTTGATAAATCATTTATCACTGATTCTATTTGCATAATATCCTCACCTTCATTATAAATAATGTACTTATTAAGTATACTCTTATAAATTAGCGGTCACCATGAGGATAGATTGGGAAATGCTTATTAATCTCTACTTTATTTATGATTAATAATGTTTTGGGAATTTTAAAGGCATATGTACATAAGTAAAGAATGAATATCATTATAATGACTTGAATGATTTTTTTCATAATGCTTTTATCCTTTACTAATGAGATGAAATTATTATTCATTAGTAATTTACAGTATAATGAGGGTGTTTCATGACCTTTTCATCCATAAAATAAAAGGGTGTCTCAAAAGTCAGCAATTGACTAAAGAGACATACCCACAGTAATTGAATATCAAGATTTTATTGAGCTATTAAAAAAAGAATAATGCAGCTAATGCTACTCCAGCAACAAAACCAAGTGCAATTGAAATACCAAATCCGCAACCGAAGAATCCGCATCCAAATCCATCTCTATCGAATTCTCTATCGTTTCTTCTATCAAATCTTCTATCAAACCTTCTATCAAATCTTCTGTCGAATCGATCATCAACTCGATCATCGAATCGATTGTCAACGCGATTGCCAAACATATTATCAAAACGGTTTCCATTGTGGGAACTTCTATTTGAAAAGTTTCTTTCTGAGAAATTTCTATTAGATTGGTTTCTGTTCATATTACTTCTATTACGATTGGATGATCTATTAGAAAAATTAGAGTTTTGACGATTTTGATTGACTGGTTCAATAAAAACTCGATCATCAGTTACTCTAGTAATACGTCCAACGTGCTCGTTTCCTTCTTTATCGAAAATGCGTACAACCTGCCCTCTAAAATTATTACATAATTGATGGGCTTCATTACATTGCATAACAATTCCTCCTTCTTTTCTTGTACTAATCTATGGAAGGGGAATAGTTTGTGCTTGTACTTATACCTAGTTGTACAATTAACTAATTAATTTGTTTGAAATTTACGTAAATTATTTTTGTTAACTTTTTGTAAAAGAAATGCTTGCAATCAT
>NZ_NTZO01000435.1 GCF_002559405.1 Bacillus sp. AFS001701
GCAAAATAAATCCTCCTTAATCAAATACATATAGGATTACTATTTGTAAAAAATTTCTTTTTATTAGTAAAAAGCGTAAAAACTGATATAAATTGCACAATCAAGAAACGGATAGATCGAGTAGAGGGGTCGAATAGTAAGGATAGTAGCAAAAAGGAGGAGATATTATGAAAAGAACATCTAAAGCCATTTTCATTTTCTCATTCATATTTTGTATTTTTTGCAAAGTAAACCCATCTGATGCACAACCAGTTTATGAGCCTCCATATGCTAAATGGGGAAAAATTGCAGTTGAAAAAACAATCCAAAGATACCCGCAATCGGATGTAATTGATTATTTACACATAGGAAGAGAACAAAGAACACCAACGATCTCAGTTGAAAAATTCAAATTATGGTTAAGATTAAAAGATGGAAGCAGGGAATTCGGGGTATATGTAAATGTAGAATTTGAACCAAGAACAGAAAGATACTTAGGAATTACATATACTGAAACGGATCGATAAGAATAACAATAAAAAACATCGCTTAAATCGTGATGTTTTTTATTGAAATGTATTGTGAGAGAAATCACATGAAAAAATTTAAAGAAGAATTCAAGGTTTCAAAAACATAGATTTTTAATGATGGAACGGTAATTGAAATCAAATAAAAAAATTTCAAAATTAGTGAGTGAAATAAACTATAAAAAGATTGAATTGAATATATAAC
>NZ_NTZO01000436.1 GCF_002559405.1 Bacillus sp. AFS001701
GAATTTTAAGTTATTTACTTAAGTAGAGCTTAAGGAAGCATATACAAAATGGAGGTACTTATGGATAAAAAAGTATATGATCATGAAGTTGGCGAACGTTTTGTAACATTTTTATTTGTCAAAGCTGTTACTAAAGGTGTAGCAAGTAATCAAAAAACATTCTTATCTTTAACTTTACAAGATCAAAGTGGAGATATTGAGGCGAAGCTTTGGGATATTTCTTCAGAGCAAGAAGAAGCGTATGTAGAAGGAACTGTTGTAAAAGTTGAAGGGGAGCTACACGATTATAGAGGAAAACTTCAACTTAAATTACGCCAAATTCGTCCAACTAAAGATACAGACGAAGTTAATCCAGAAGATTTTTTCGCAAGAGCACCAGTTTCTAAAGAAGAATTGTATGAGAAAATTACTTCATATATTAATAATATGACCAATGAAAAACTTAAAAAGCTGACTGAGTATCTAGTATTAAAAAATCAAGAGGATTTTCTTGATTTTCCAGCGGCAACTAAGAATCACCATGAATTTGTTTCCGGTTTAGCATATCATGTTTTTTGTATGTTGAAATTAGGTGAATCAATTGCTAATTTATATCCTTCAATCGATAAGGATTTACTATATGCTGGAATCATACTACATGATTTAGGAAAAGTAAGAGAATTATCTGGTCCCGTTTCAACAAAGTATACTGTTGAAGGTAATTTGTTAGGCCATATCTCGCTTATGGCAATTGAAATTGGAAATGCCTCAATCGAACTAGGTATTGAGGGAGAAGAGGTTACTGTTCTACAGCATCTTATTTTAAGTCATCATGGTAAGTATGAGTACGGTAGTCCAAAACTACCTTTAATTAAAGAAGCTGAAATTTTACATTATATTGATAATATTGATGCAAAAATGAATATGTTAGACCGCGCACTTGAAAGAGTTGAACCAGGAGAATATACAGAGCGTATTTTCCCATTAGAAAATCGTAGTTTTTACAAACCAAAATTTTAAATTAATCATACTTCCTCCTTATTAGCCATATAATGAAGCAAATGCTTGTCTACTAAGGAGGAAAATCAATGCCAATATTACCATTTTGGATGTATATCGTGATTTTAGGAATTTTTGTAAGTGGATTTATGGTGCTTTACACCTCGAAGCAAGAAAGAGATGCTGATGAAGCATTCATTGAAAAAGAGGGAGAAATTTACTTGCAAAGAATTAAGGAAGAAAGAGAACGAAGAGAGCAATTACTTATTAACTCTGAGATTTCATCCAATTAAAAAACCTGCCATTAGGCAGGTTTTTTCAAAGTGTTGAAATAAAAAATGGTCAATAGGGAAAACGGACATTTAATGAACATCTATTTAATGATGGAATTATCATTTTTTGGATGACTATTAATGGTTTTAAATGTTAATATGTTTGTGCAATTTCATGATTCCAAGAACACTAGTAATGATTTTTTACAGAAGTTAAAGAAGTTAAAAAGATTATGAGCTAATTTTTAGAAAAAACAATTTCAATTGATTAGTTTAATTAATGTTCGAT
>NZ_NTZO01000021.1 GCF_002559405.1 Bacillus sp. AFS001701
AAATAGGTGTCTATAATCATTTATTTATCGAAACTTTATAACCAACTATTTCATCAAAATACTTTAAATGAATTTGTTCTTTATTTATTTCATCTTTAAAATATCGTTCATGGATCAATATTTTTGCAATGTACTCTTTTCGAATATGATCTTTTGCATCTTCAAGAGCAGTAACTGCTTCAACTAAATCTGCCATTCTATTTGCTATTTTCTTAGCATTATATGATTGGGTATTTGCATCTAAAGTAGATGTATAATGAGCAATTTCATTTAATTCTTCCAGCTTTTTCTTTACGATTTCACTTTCATCTACTAATGTTTGAGGTGTTTCCACTAATTTTTCTTCAATATACGATTTAAAGACTTGATAACCATTCATTTTATTAAACAGTCTCAAAATCTCTAAACCTAAAATATTCGCTGTTCCTTCCCAGACTGTAAGTACTTGCGCATCTCTTAAAAGACGTGGTGTAACAAAATCTTCAATATAACCATTTCCTCCATGCATTTCAATCGCTTCGTGGGAGAAATGAATTGCTTCTTCAGCTGTACGCATTTTTAATAAAGCGATTAAAAGCCTTACTAATGTATGTTCCTCGCTTGTTCCATTTTCTTTCCCAACCACTCGATCATATAAAGCCACTAAATTAAATACTGCACTTGTCTGAACTTCCTGAATGGTTGCAAGTTTTGCTAATGTCTCTTTTATCATTGGAAAATTCGTTAATATTTGTCCAAATGCCGGTCTATTTTCAGCATATTTCTTCGCCTCCACATAGGCTCTTCTCATAATTCCAACTGATGCTACAGCATTACAAATTCTAGATAAATTCAATGCTTCCATCATATAGTTAATTCCTCTAGAAGGATCTCCGATTAGAAATGCTTTCGCTCCATTAAACTCTACTTCTCCTGATGGAACAGCTCTTACACCTAGCTTATCTTTTAAGCGACGAATCGTGAATCCATTATTTGTACCATCATCATTCTTCCAAGGAACTAAAAATAAACTTAACCCCTTACTTCCAGAAGGTGCTCCCTCAATTCTTGCTAAAATCGTTGTAATACCACACTGACCTGCATTGCTAGCAAAATATTTCTCTCCGTAAATACGATAGTAATCATTTTCATTAACTGCTTTCACTACATTGGCTCCAACATCTGAACCACCCTGTCTTTCAGTTAAAAAAGTTGCTCCTTCATATAATTCGATTTCGCCTGTCGATAATAAATGAGGGAGATATTTTTCTTTTAATGCTTCATCTGCATATCTTTCAACTAAAAACGTAGCAGCCATTGATAATGTTACTGGACAATAAAAACCAGCTTCAGTCTGCGATAGTAAGTAACCTTGCGCATAGGAATAAATATAATTCCCCTTTATACCAAGTTCGGGAATTAGCTTATGAATATAGCTAACAATCCCTCTATTATACGTATCTTTTACAGTTTGCTTATAACCTTCATTTACCCAAACATGTGAAATATCATTACCATATGCATCATATTTGATTAAACGTGGTTGACCTTCTCGGTCTGTGTGAATTGCACGTTGATCGATTTCATTCGCACAAAGCTCACCAAATTCTTCTAGTTCTCTATTAGCCCATGTAAAAAAATCTTCATTAAAATATTTTCCTAAAATCATCTGTAGATTACGATCTTCTTTATATAAATTCATTAAACCTCCACATCCTTTTCCGGAAGTATTTCATTCGATTTCTAATAAATTCCGCTCAAGATTACTCTTCATTCTCATAATTTCTTCTTTTAATTGGATTAAATCGTTAATTTTTTTATCTAACTCTAAAATTTTTTGATTTCCATATTCAATTGTTTTTTGTAATTGTTTTTCACCTGTTCCATCGAGCATGAATAAATCAATCATTTCTTTTATTTCCTGCAAATTAAAGCCTAAATTTTTACCCCTTTGAATTAAATAAAGACGTGTACGATCTTTATGAGAATACCTTCTTCTACCACTATCAGTATAGGATGGGTGTAATAATCCGATTTCTTCATAATATCTAAGGGTTCTATGAGTCGTATTAAATTCATTCGTCATCTCTCGAATCGAATAAAACTTCAAAATGCCCTCCTCCTTCTAGCTATAGATATATTATAAATCTTACGTAAACGTAAGTTTCAAGACAGATTCCTTCGACAAAAAATACGAGGATAAGAGACTTTTTAAAGTATTATTCTTAATGCCTCCTGCTTTTCCTGCCTTTTTTTGGTATAACGTTTTGAATTTCTGCAAAGCATAAATTTATCTGTAGCCTAAGGCTTATTAAATTCAATTAGTTCCTATTAACAGTGAACTAGAAGGAGATTACAATGAGGAAAACAATTGCAGATTTACTGATTGATTCATTGATTCAGGCAGGAGTTACTAGAATTTACGGTATTGTTGGAGATTCTTTAAATGCTGTTTTGGATTCAATTAAAAACTCAAAAAGAATTGAATGGATCGGCGTTCGCCATGAAGAGGTTGCGGCTTTTGCTGCAGGTTCCGATGCTCTAATGAGTGGAAGTATCGCAGTTTGTGCCGGAAGCAGTGGTCCAGGTAATCTTCACCTAATTAACGGATTATACGATTGTCATCGAAGCCGTATTCCTGTACTTGCGATCGCGGCTCAAATTCCAAGCATCGAAATTGGAAGTGAGTATTTTCAACAAACTCGTCCTGAGCAATTATTTAAAGAATGCAGTCACTTCTGTGAAACCGTATATAGAGCAGAACAAATGCCTCGTCTAGCAACGATAGCAATGCAGCATGCAATCGCAAGAAAAGGTGTATCTGTTCTTGTTTTACCTGGAGACATAGCTGCTTTAGAAGATCGACAAACTGTTCCAGAACAAGTTATTCATGTAACGAATCCACTGATTAGTCCATCGAAACCTGAATTAGAAAAACTAGCTGGATTTCTCAATGATGGTAAGAAAGTTACACTACTTTGCGGAGCAGGCTGTGAAGGTGCTCATTCTCATTTAATGCTTCTTTGCGAAAAGTTAAAATCTCCAATGGTTATTGCGCTTAGAGGAAAAGAATTCCTTGAATACGATAATCCATACAATGCTGGGCTAACCGGATTAATTGGCTACTCATCAGGATATCACGCTATCATGGATTGCGATGTCTTATTAATGCTTGGAACAGATTTCCCTTATCGACAATTTTATCCGGATGATGCAGTTATTTTACAAGTAGATGTTCGTGCTGAACATTTAGGACGACGAGCTGCACTTACGTATGGACTATGTGGTGATGTAAAAGAGACAATAAGTCAGTTATTACCTCTCTTAACAGATGTGAAAGATTCAAGCCATCTAGAAAAATATGTTTCAGCATACAAAAATGTACGTGAAGATTTAGATAAATTTGCTGTCGGAAAACCAGGACGCACACCGATCCACCCTCAGTATTTAACTAAAGTTGTAAGTGATCTTGCAAATGAAGATACAATCTTTACATGCGATGTCGGAACGCCAACATTATGGTCTGCAAGATATTTACAAATGAATGGAAAAAGAAGATTACTTGGATCGTTTAATCACGGAACGATGGCTAATGCCATGCCTCAAGCAATTGGCGCTCAAGTTTCTCAACCTGGTCGTCAAGTAGTCGCATTATGCGGAGATGGTGGATTATCAATGTTAATGGGTGATTTATTAACAATCCATCAGCATAAATTACCTGTAAAAATAGTTGTATTTAATAATAGTGCGCTAAGTTTCGTAGAATTAGAAATGAAAGCTGCCGGTTACCTAGAAACTGGTACAACTTTAGAAAACCCTAACTTTGCATCATTAGCTCAAGCGATGGGGATTGATGGAATTCGTGTAGAAGATCCTGCTGATTTAGAATCCGCTGTACAACGTGCGTTTGAACACAATGGACCGGCATTAATTGATGTATTAGTAAACCGTCAAGAACTAGCAATGCCTCCTAAAGTAAGTATTGAACAAGCGCATGGATTTACACTATGGACATTAAAAGCTGTATTAAATGGCCATGCAAGTGATGTAATTGATCTTGCTAAATCGAATCTTTTAGATCGATTTCATCTCTAATTAATGAACCCGTTTGATTTGAACGGGTTCTTTTTTTTATTTAGAAAATTGGTAGTTAATATTTCATACTCGTATCAGCTTCATGAGTCACTAAAATAGCTCATTGTTCTAAATTACTTCCTCATAACTGCTTCATGAGAAAATATCTCGATGATTCAAAATATCTCCTTATTCATAAACAATCAAAAAAGAACCCGTCAATAAAAACGGGCACTTCTTTAAATTTGTTCAGTAAGTTTTCCATTTTCAATATAAACAACACGGTCACATAAATCTAGCATCCTTTTATCATGAGTAACCATTATCGCAGCTTTTTGTCTTTGCTTTACTTCTTTAGATAGCATTTCAACAACTGACCTTCCTCTTTCTGAATCGAGACTAGCTGTAGGTTCATCCGCAAAGATCACTTCTGGATCATTCATTAGTGCTCTTGCAATGGCTACTCGTTGTCTCTCTCCACCTGATAAATTTTCTGGATAGTTTCTCGTCCTCTTTGATAATCCTAATTGTTCAATTAATTCGTTAGCTTTCTTCTCTGCAATTTTGTTTTTTATTCCAGCTAATTCGGCAATTAATAGAAGCTGATCTTTAACTGTTAAATACGGGATTAAATTAGACATTTGAAAAATGAATCCGATTTTAGATAATCTAAATTCATTCAATTTATTTGCTGGAAGATTACTTATTTCAATATCATCTATTAAAATCTTCCCACTAGTCGGAGATAATAATGCTCCTGCTATTGAAAGGAAGGTACTTTTACCTGAACCAGACGGACCTACAACTGCTACTAGTTCACCGGCTTTTACTTGAATAGAAACTTGATCTAATACGGTTGTTGCTAAAGAATCTCCGTCATTGTATGTTTTGCTAATAGTATCTAGCACTAGTTTATTACTCATTAAAAAGCCCTCCCTATTGCTTCAATCGCATCAATTTTTACAACTTTTAATAAAGATATTAACGAGCCAACTATTGCTACAAATAGGAATAATAATGAACTTCCAATGATTAACTGAGCATCAAATACAAAAGGTAAGCTAGCTGGTAATACTTTAGATAATCCAAATGTGATTGAAATACTGATCATTAGACTTAATAGTGTAAGTGTTAAAACTTGAAAAATAATATTCTTAGCTAAATAACTAGTTTTTGAACCTATTGCTTTTAGCACGCCAAATTGATTAATTTTTTGAATCGTAATGATATAGAAAAAGACTGCTAACACAAATGCTCCGATAAAGAATAGAAAAACGATCATCATTAGTAAAGAGCCCTGCTCTTCTTTATAACCAGGTATGCCTTTTAATGCCTGATTTTTATTAATTACTTCTACTCCTGAGACTTTTTCACTTATCTTTTTTGCCGTACTTTCGTTTGTTTTTAAAGCAATTGTATTAAATGAATTCTTACTATTCACCATCGACCACTCTTTGTAATTCATATGAATTACTGGTGCGTGGCTATATGATTGATTCTCGGTAAATCCAACAACTTTAAATTCTTTACCCGAGATTTGATCTGAAATATTGTCCCCAAGCTTGATTCCTTTTTCTTTTAAAGAAATATCTCCTACCACTTCATTCTTTGTTGAATTATTAATCATTTCTCCTTCAATTACCTTTGGAGTAGCTAAACCATTCACATCAATTCCAAATAAGGTAGCATCAATTTTTTTAGATGTTCCATCCTTTAGAAATGTAGTCATTTGAACTCCTAAAGTAGTGGAATTTTTCTCATCAACCAAGTTCTGAACTTCATTTATTTGATTTTCCGTTAACATTGAATGATTAATTTGTTTACCCGATTCTTTTTGTAATACAAAATAATTTGAGGCCATGCTATCAATAGAAGAAGCATTATCAAAAGATAATCCTTTCGCTAATCCTGAAACGAATAATACTAGGAATGATATAAGGATCATGATTAGACTAATTAATAAAAAACGTAATTTTGCGTGTTTAAATTCCCTTAATGCAAGAAACACCTGTCATTCATCTCCTTTAACCTACTAAATTTTAAAGAGTGTTATAAGTAGAATCACTCTTTGTAATTTAAAGTATAGGAATGTTAGATGAACAACAGGTGAACAGTCGATTACAATTATAGATCAGGTCTCTTTAATATTAGGTATGGTTAGATAAAATTTAGTTCCTTCTCCTACTTTACTGCTTACTTCAATATGCCCTTTATGTAATTCAATGATTTGTTTAACAATCGCTAAACCTAAGCCACTACTGGATTCTTTTCGATTCCTTGCTTTATCAACAATAAAAAACCGATTAAATATTTGTTGTAAATCCTTTTCGGAAATGCCAATTCCAGTATCTTTAAATTCAAATTGAACATACTCTTCATTACTACTTAGTTTTATTGAGATTGATCCACCTTCATGATTAAATTTAATGCTATTCGTCATTAGGTTTGTCCAAACTTGATGCAGTAGATTCTTATCAGCATACACAAAAGTTTGTGGTAATTCCAAATCAATGGCCAACTCTTTGTTTCTCCAACTCCATTCAGTTGTAAAAACTACTTGTTTAATTTGCTCTGCAACATCAAAAGTTGTTTTTTGCAATATACTTTCTTCCTTATCTAAGGCAGCTAACGTTAATAATTGTTTACTTAACAAGGACATTCTTTTACTTTCTTCCTCTATAATCGATAAGTAATGATTCTTTTGCTCTTCGGTTAATTTTTCAGTTTGAAGCGACTGCGAAAAACCTTGTATCGATGCAAGCGGTGATTGAATTTCATGAGATACATTTGAAACAAACTCCTGACGCATCGCTTCAATTTGTCCTAATCTTTGTGACATGTGCGAAAAGTGATTAGCCAGTTTTCCTATTTCGTCTTGGCGTTTAATTTGCAATTGAACATTATATTTTCCTTCTGCAATTTTTTTAGTTGCTTCAGTTAATTTAATAATCGGTCTTACAATATATCTTGTACTAACTAGAACGAATACGATACTTAATACAATTGTCAGTAAGAGGAGAATGGAAAAGAGTATACGCAATTCACCAAATTGAAGCTGTACATTTGGACGCATAAAAAGAGCCAAATGATGATTACTCGATTTAATAGGAACACCTACTGTATTACTCAATGTATTATCAAAAAAACCCGTCACAAATAATGATGTTGGAAATTCGGCAATGCCATGGTAGACCTTCCCGTTTAAAACAGAATCAATCACTTTATGATCTAGTTTTTTTTCTCTAAAAGAACCACCATAGAATGATTGGTTTCCTTGTTGATCTACTAGTAAAATTTGATATCCCAATTTACTAATACTTTTTAAGTAATTGCTTAGTTCGATATCATTATTTTCTTCATAAAAAGTACCAACGTCTAAAGCCATTTTAGTTAATTTTTTATCATTATAAGGCTTTAGATTATAGTGGTAATACACATTTGAAAGAAAGAAAGCCAATAAACTGCTACAAATCATTACACCGAGGATTGTAAGAACAATTCTTATGTATAAAGTTTTCACTTTCTAGTGACCTCCAATTTATAACCAACACCACGAACAGTTTTTATACTAAAGTCATCCGTTAAAGTAGAAAATCTTTCACGTAATCGTTTAATATGAACATTTATTGTTCGATCATCACCTTCAAAATCAGCACCCCAAATTAATTGGATCAACTCATCTCGAGTAAATATTCGATCCGGATAACTTGCCAATTGAGACAATAATTCAAATTCCTTCATTGGAAGCATAAGTAATTTTCCTTTACAGTAAACTTCATAGCTTTTTCGATCAATAACGGTTTCGTTCAGCTTTATTTTTTGAGCACTAATCATATTGTATCTTCTTAACAGTGCCTTAATCCGGAATAGTATTTCTTTTGGTTCAAATGGTTTGGTCAAATAGTCATCTGTGCCTACTGCAAACCCTTTTTCTTTATCAGATAGCTCGCTTTTTGCAGTTAACATTATGACGGGAAAATCATAATACTCTCTTATTTCTTCGCAAAGCTGGTACCCATCTTTACCTGGCATCATTATATCTACAATCGCTAAATTAATTTGTTGTTGCTCAAGCAATGCAGAAGCTTCGTCTCCGTTAGCTGCTTCAAATGTAGAATAGCCTTCTGTTTGTAAATACATTTTTAGCAACTCTCTTATATGAGAATCATCATCCACAATTAAAATTCGAATCATAACTTATCCCCATTCTTTAAAATTAGTACAATTATTTTAAAAATCATATCATATTTTAATTTTAATATCCTTTTTCTATTTTTCATGGGCAGAAATGAGGATGTATTATAACATGAATAAAAATATTTCTGTAATATAGTTTGTCCCCCATACATTTCTGTAATTTTAAACATAAAATAAATATGTAATATATAATGGCTGTTTTCGTAAATCTTGTTGCCCTTTAAAGAGATGTCTAGTTGAATATACTCGGAAGACATCTCAAATTTTCACTTTTTCTGATACTCCTACAAAAAACCCCACACCTTGTTTCTTATCAGCTTCTTTATTTACTCTGTGTTTTAAAATGATCGGTTTATAAACAACAACCATTTCGAAAAGAGTCAATCATAACAGAAAGGAGCAAATCCAAATGGCACTTCAACTAATGAAAATTCTCGTTTCTGCTTCTTCAACTATTGAAACTGTACCAACAGATTCAAGATTCTTCTACGTTACAACCACTTCTACTGCAGCTGGTGCAACTTTAACAATTGACGCAGCTGATTTTTTAACTGATACTGGAGCTGCAGTTACTACACTGCCGACATTACCTACAAATAATAGCTACTTTAATGTCTACATTAATGGTGTTCTACAAATGAGTGGTATTTCAGCTTATACTCCTGGAGCAACGGGTGTTGGTTCATTAGCGATTACTGTACCTGCTGGAGGAGACGGAATTTTAGCTGACACTCCAATTGTGTTAGAAATAGTAAGTTTTGCACCTACTTCCGATATTACTGTTTCAACATAATATATGCTCAAAAAAAAAGTTCCTGAAAGGAACTTTTTTTGAATTTTAATCAGTGTCTTTTATAGGCATATTTTTTTATTAGGGATACACTATCATAAAAATATAGATATAAATTGTATGATTATGATGGTACCTTTCAATGGAATATCTTCAGTAAGCAGAGTCAATTTACCACGTTCAATTTTATAATTTACGGTCGGCTGAAGCATTCCATTAATAAACAAATTTATATAGGAGACCTCATCTGGTGGCCTAATCGTTGTTATACCATATTCCTTAATCCCATTACGACTAGTATAAATTTTACTTAAACCGTCTGATACGGCGAAAAATAATTGATTCGTTGTTTTTAAAGGAGTTGATGGAGCTGCCCAACCTAATGCTCCAATATTGACGTTTGTAATTAGCGCATCCCATTTCGAACCATTATACCTATAAAAAATGCGATACTTTGTATCTAAAAAAATGCTACCTGTTTTAGGATTGTCTGGTCGAGTGGAATATGTACCTGCTTGTATAGACGGAATATTTCCTGCATTAATAACAAAATTTTGGTCAGATGAAAGATCCTTAGTGATGTCCATTCACCCCCTATAACGTTAAATTCAATCTATTGTGATTAAACCTTTTGTGAATGAGTTTGTATTAAATATATGTTTTTAATTGAGAATGTAATGCATTATTCTATTATTTTTTAAATTTTCATTGAATTTTTTCTAAAAAAAACTAAAGGAACTGCCCTAAAACAGTCCTTTAGTTATGTATTTTAATAACATCTATTAAGTAGTTAGACATTTCAACTGCCTTCTCAAACTCACTTTCTTTTACATAATAGTCATACAACTCCTTACCATATCGTTTCATAAAAATAGTATGATTGCGTGACTTAAAGTATGGAAAAGCTGTTTTTTCTATGTACTCTATATACTCTTCCGTTTTATTTTCAATCAAATAGATCAGTAATGTGAAAAGAATTTGATAATGTTGGTTCTTTAAATTATTCGCGATTGTTAGACCTTTTTGAGCACTATTTAATAAAGCAGATTTGCGCATTAATTTACCTTCAAATGAACTTCTAAGATAATTATTAAGTCGTTGAAGATAAATTACCGATGGCTTTTTCTCCAATTGTAATGCTGCTTTATAATATTTTTGCGCTTTTTCATAATCTTTCCTTTTAAAATATTCCAAAGCTAAGTTATTTAATAACATCCCCGTTTTATCTGGCGCATTGAGCGTTTCACTATCATGAATTAGATTCTTATATGATTGTTTCAATTTTTTAAAGTCTAAGTGTCCATCGTTACTTGATTGTAAAAGCATAATTGATTCAGCATTTATAGCACGTAAATAATTACTTGTATCTTTAAAATATTTAAGCGCTTTTTCTGCGTATACATAAGCCATTACCTTAGAATCAACCCATCCATATGCTACTGATAAATGATAGTAGTATTCTGGATTTCCGTATTCGTTTAGATCAATCTTCTTTAAGGTTTGTATTGCTTTATGATGATTTTCTGTACTTGAATTATTGTAATTATTTAAATAATAAATTCCTATTACATGCAAAAGGAGATTTCTTTCAAAAGGAGGTAGATCTTTATAGTTTCTTTGTATACTTAGAATAATTGTATAAGTGTTTTTATAGTCGTTCTTTAAGAGATAATATCTTGCTAGCAGCAATTGATACAAAGCATCATATTTTGGCGAATTAATAAAAGGGGTTTTTTCTAGCTCTTTTTTATAAGAATCAACTTCCTTCATTCTTAGTTTAATAATTGCTGTATGCCAGTTTAGTAGTTTATTTTCAAGATTTTCAAAGTTTGCAATTTCTTTTCGAATATCAATTTGTAATCGTTCAGAAAACAAGGTAATAATCTCAGAAGAGTAGGATGTACTCCCTCTTTCAATTTTTCCAACGTGCTTGGAAGAGCAGATTCCTTTTCCTAGTTCTTCTTGTGTTAGCCCGGCTTTAGTACGATAAAATTTTATAACTTCTCCTTCGATCATTGATTGCTCCTCCTATCCTAAAACTTATACTAAATATACAATAATTCAACATAGTTTCCATCATGCTATTCACACAATTTATGAGGATATTTTAATGAAAAATTAATAATTTTACTTAGTAATTTAATACTACTTTTTAAAATAAATAGGAAAAATTTAACAGAAAATAAGAAAACCATGAACAGGCAAACTAGTTCATGGTTTAATTTTTTTATTCGTATACACCTACAGAAGAATATGCATCCATAACAGCTTTCGTTTGGGCAGAAGGTACTCCATTTTTATCTGGGAAGAAATCACGTGATGCCTGAATTACTGCTGCTCTCATTTCTTTAAAGTTAGAATCGGCAGTTAGATATTTCATAGCTTGGTAGTAAATTTTTTGTGCATTATTTACTCCAACACCAGTAATCGTAAAGCCGTTATTTGTACCACCTTGTGTAATTAAGTATGCAGCTTTGTTGTTAATACCACTATTAATATGCACTCCGCCATTATCCTCAGTACCTAAATAACGATCTTGATAAGTATCTGGATAGTAACCTGAAGGCATATATTTGGTGCTTACACGTACTGAACCTGGGTCGCTTAATGAACGGAGACCACCGTCACCTGCTTTAGTTGGAGTGTAAACATCTTCACCCATTTCCCACTCGTTTACTTTTGTTGTATAGATTTGAACGAATGTTCCAAAGATATCTGCTAATGACTCATTAAGTGCTCCAGACTCTCCACTATATGTTAAATCCAGGCCAGACTTTTCAATCACACCATGTGTCATTTCATGTCCAATTACATCTAATCCACCAGAAAGTGCGCCTAAAACAACTCCATCGCCATCTCCGTATAACATTTGTTTACCATTCCATGCTGCATTATTCCATTTAGCTCCAACGTGAACTGTACTAATTAGAGTCATCCCTTTATCATCTAAGCTGTTACGCTTAAATACATTTTGATAATATTTGTTTACTTTATCAGCATTAACATGAGCTGATACCGCAGCAGGATCATAGAAGAAGCTAGTTGGGCTATTTGTTGTTACTTCAAAGCCAGTAAATCCTAAAAGTGCTGATAAGATGATAAATGAAGTTTCAGGCATGCGATGTGCATCAAATGTTGCTAGTGGTACGATAGTAGGACTTGTTGTAGAACCAGTAACTGAACCACCATATAAATAGCTAGAACCAGTTGATGCATCTTTTCCAACTGGGAAAGATTGCATTTTACCAAATACGTCCAAGCCCTTTCCAGTAGTAACTGTAAGTTTTGACACGTCAACATTATCAATTGCATTGTAGCTATTAATGATTTCGCCATTTGTAGCATCTACAAAATAGTGGAAATATCCTGGTGCTGGAACAGAAGTTGAAGCCTTAACTAAATACGCTAAGTGATACTCCCCTTTATATGGATAGATCGTTAATTTTGTATCAATTCCATCATAATTTTTAACAACTCCGATTTGTGAATCAATACTTTCCTTCGCAGTTGCTACAGCATCGTCCTCAGATATTGTAGCTTCAGTCGGAATAATTGCGCGAGATAATGTTTGATTTACATCACCAAATGATGCATATACATTGTTATTTGTGTCTAATGCTACAGTTTGTCCTGAACCATAAATCGGAATTCCTTTATACTGCTCAATTGTTCTTACATGGTAAGTATCAGTCACACTGTTAGCTTCTTCACCTACAATCTTAAATTGTTCCCATGGAGAAGTTGATCTTGCAAGACTTTTTACCTTTGAATTCAGGTACGCTTTTACTACCTCTTCCTTACTTAAAGCTTGATTAGCTGTCGCTGCACTTGCTTTTACATTAACAAATGAAGGTAAAGTTGTTAGTCCTCCACTAAATGCCACAGTTAATGCCATTACAGCTGGAATTGCTTTTCTTCTCATGCTTTTCTCTTTTTTCACTTTCAAAACTTTCACCCCTTATTTAATTTTGTTGCGACTGCAATTTTCATTATTGAGAAAATTCAAAATTAAATCAATATATCCAGGTCGGGTTCTTTTTTAGGTGATTTTACAGCTTTTCACCCTACAAGCGACTAATTCTGACAAAATACTACCGATAATTACCCCAAAAATAACCCGCTTTCAATTTTCTGACAATTGAGCAATAATGAATTCCATCAGGGCTTTTGCAAAGGAGTGAAAATTTGAAACAAGTAAGAAAAAAAGTCTCCATCATCGTAAGTTTATGTTCTATTCAATTTTACTTAGCAATGCAAACAGTTGGTCAAACGGAGGCAACCTTTTCTAGTCAAGCATCTTCAGAACAAGTCGTTTCAGCAGCCATTGTATTTCCTAAAACAATCCAACAATTAGAAATAGCCGCAAAAAATCATTCAACAAGAGCTAATCATTTATACGAGTCGATCCTAAAGATATCAATTAAGGGGACTAGCTCTGAATTGTCAAATTTACTTACTACTGTTCTTAATGAGGAACAGGAATTAAATAATGAGATAAAGAGTTTACAAAGTATTCAAGAACAGTTGAACTCTTATCACAATCAAATTCATGAACTACCTGAAACTGAACAAAGTATCTATGAATATGAGAGAAAAGGCTATCAGGTTATTAATCAACTAATCCAGCAATTAAATGAAACAATTAATCTTCAAAAGATAGCATCCATTAAATCTACAATTCAAACCCAACTAAATGAAAGTAAAGAAAATATTAAAAACGATATAAGTAAACCTAAAAATACTATCGATTCTGGTCAGGGTCAAAGTTCTAATAGTTCTGATACAGATTCAATACGGAGCCAGGATTCTAATAGATCTGATACAGATTCAATTCCGAGCCAGGGTTCTAATAACTCTAATACAGATTCAATCCAGAGCAGGGATTCTAATAATTCTGATACAGATTCAACTCAGAGCAGGGATTCTAATAATTCTGATACAGATTCAATTCCGACCCAGGAATCTGATCATACCAATACAGATTCAGTTCTGAGCCAGGAATCTGATCATACCAATACGGATACAATCCCAAATCAAATTTCTAATAATTCAGTAAATACAACTCAAAACGAATAGGTGATATCTCATGTTGAAGAAAATTTTATCAATTGTAGGTAATATTTTTAAAAGTATTTCTATTGTCATCTTGTGTTTCTTAGCTTTTATTGTGATTTCTTCCAGGATTACAGGTGGCGAATCTACAATTTTAGGCTATCAATTAAAAGCTGTTTTATCTGGGTCGATGGAACCTACTTTTCATACAGGTTCAATTATTGCAGTTAAGCTAGGTGCAAATCCATCGTCTTATCAAAAAGGCGATATTGTTACTTTCCAAATGGATAATAAGCTGATCACTCACAGAATAGCAGCTGTCCATCATAAAAATGGAGAAATTTCATATAAAACAAAGGGTGATAACAATAACGCCCAAGACTTATGGACAGTGTACCCTCAAAATATTGTAGGAAAATATTCGAATTTCACAATTCCATATGTTGGTTATGCATTAAATTTTGTAAGCTCTAAAGCTGGGTCAGCGCTATTGTTAATTGTTCCAGGTATCCTTTTAACTCTTTTTTCACTACGCAATTTATTCCAATTAAGAAAAGAGTTTGAACAAAAAACTGCAGGATGAAGTTGGTTAGATCTCTTAAGTACAAAATAAAAGCTTAAGAGTTTAATAAATAAACCTTAAGGGGGAAATGAAATGAGTTTTACTAAGAGAATTGGTCAAGTTGTAATGAGTGGAGCAGTCGGTTTGTCATTAATTAGTGGAGGTACCTTTGCATATTTTAGCGATACAATTAAAACTGATAATACGTTCGCAGCAGGTACATTAGACTTAGGTATGAACCCTAATGCTGTTGTAAACATTAGCAACTTAAAACCTGGTGATGAAGTATATCGTGAATTTACGTTAGAAAACAATGGAACTTTAGATATTAACAAAGTTTTATTAAACACTAAATATCAAGTTGAAGACGTAAAAAATAATAACACAGAAGACTTAGCTAAGCATATTAAAGTAACGATTATGTACAACACAAGCAGTGCTACAAATGAAATCGTTGAAACTACATTATATGACTTACAAAATCAAACTCCTGATTTAACAGCAATTAATCAATTTGTAGGTAGTACAAAAGACCCTGACGGCATTGCAGTTGGTCAAAAAGAAAAGATTTTTGTATTATTCGAGTTTGTTGATAATGGAAAAGACCAAAACCAATTCCAAGGAGACAAGCTAAAAGTTGATTGGACATTTAATGCCCAAACTGGTGGAAGTACATACTACGACGACACTGATCCTAACAGCAACTAATAAAAAACAAAACCATCTAAATTTAATTAGGTGGTTTTTTACGTTATTGAAGAACAATCTTGTCTATAAAATTACCAAATTTTCGTAA
>NZ_NTZO01000437.1 GCF_002559405.1 Bacillus sp. AFS001701
CTTGTTTGCCTTTGCCCAATATATAAATTAAACAAAAAAAAGAATAGTAATAAAATGTACCCTATAGATTAGACACTAAAAAAAAGTCTACTCTATAGACTGCACCCCTTAAAGTAGATGTTGAAAAACCCATAGTTGGGCAATATTGATTTTAAGGGTTGTTTTCTATGGCAAAAACCCAACTAAATAGAGCTAATAAGAAAAATAATAAAATTAACATAGAGTTTGTTTTCATCCATATTAATCTTTGATGTTTTTGAAATTGATTCTGGAATGAAGATTTAAATACTTCCTAAGTATAGAGTTATTTTGATATATACTTTTTTATTGGCATTTATTTGAAACTTCTTCTAGATTTTTTAAGAAATTATTTTTTAGATGAATGAGTTGATTGGAACGAAAGGGTGCTCGACTCCTGTGGGAAAAGAGGGAAGGGTGAGACCCCGCAGGCGCGCCGAGGAGACTTACCTCTCTCCCCACGGAAAGTGAGTATCCTTTAGTGGAAATCAACATGACGTTACTTATTTAATTGACAAATTCTATTTCAACGCATGAAAAAACTACTTTTCCTTTCAGTGAAGTAGTTTTTTATTTATCCAAAAATAGTTTATTAGAATTACATTAAGCTTCATTAGGAACAAATTAGAAAAAAATATGTATAAGATAATCAGTCAAATTATGACAAAAAATACTAATTAGAATCATTTATTATTATTGAATAAATAGTTATATGTGATAATGTTAACAGTAAGGATATCTATTTAGAAATACGGCTTAAGGAGAGATTCATATTTAAATGGACGTTTTTGACTTAAAGGCTTTTTTTACAGAAGAACATTTTTTACATCTCATTCAACAATACAAAGATTATGGTCCATTAGTTGGAATATCAATCCCTTTTATTGAAGCAATTTGTCCAGTTCTACCTTTGGTCATTTTTGTATTTGCTAATGCAGCAGCATTTGGTCCTTTATTAGGTTTTTTATATTCATGGATTGGTTCTTGCTTAGGTTCCATTTTACTATTCTATGTTGTTAGAAAATTTGGTCAGAAACGATTTTTTTCATTTGTAAGTAAGCATAAGAAAGTAGAATCATCAATAGGGTGGATTGAAAAAAGGGGATTTGGTCCAATTTTTATTATGTTTGCATTTCCGTTTTCACCATCTTTTTTAATAAATATAGTAGCCGGTTTGTCACGGATTAAAATATCGCAATTTCTAATCGCATTAGTACTTGGAAAGTTTACGATGATCGCGATGATTAGTTATTTAGGGAAAGATTTAACTTCAGTATTTCAAAAACCGATTAAAGCATTGTACATAGGAATTTTTATATTCGTATTATGGATAGTTGGAAAAGTGATTGAGAAACGTATGGACATCAAAGAAAAAACAACAGAGAATAAGAGTGCGCCTCGATCATCTGATGAGCAATAAAGCATTATGACTCAGGGAGGGAGAGAGCAACTTTATGCTAAGAAAAGAAGTATTTGACTGGGGAAAAGCGATCATTATTGGGATCGCAATTGCTTTTATTGTAAGAACGTTCTTATTTTCTACATATGTAGTTGATGGAGAATCTATGATGCCAACTTTAAAGGATGGAAACTTACTAGTTATAAATAAATTTGGATATGAAATTGGTGATATTAACAGATTTGACGTAATTGTATTTCATGCAAATAAGCAAGAAGATTATGTTAAACGTGTCATTGGTTTACCTGGAGATTCAATTGAATATAAAGATGATCAGCTTTATGTTAACAATAAAAAATGGAATGAACCATATTTAAATGATTACAAGAGTTCTTTAAAAGGATCAACTTTTACACCTGATTTTAATTTAAACGAAGTTACAGGTAAAACGAAAGTTCCACCAGGCTATGTTTTTGTTGAAGGGGACAATCGACCAAAAAGTTATGACAGTCGTTTGTTTGGATTTGTAAAAATTGATAAAATTGTAGGGAAGGTCGACCTACTTTATTGGCCACTTTCAAGTTTAAATACGAATTTTAACAAATAAGCTCCTTCTGGGGGCTTTTCTTTTTAATTACACAATTAGATTGTATTATAAACGAGACCTTGGAATGAAAATCAACAAAATAATTTTTACTGAAATAACAACCATTATTCTAATACATTAAGGAGGGGGATTTATGTCGTTTCAATTTATATTAGGACGTGCAGGAAGTGGAAAAACGCATCATATTTTAAATGAAATTACAGATAGATTAAAGAATGAAACAAAAAATATTATCTTTATTGTACCTGACCAAATGACCTTTCAGATGGAATATGAATTAGTTAAAAGGCAGGAAAAAAAAGCGATTATTAATTCTCAAGTTTTTAGTTTTACTCGATTAGCTTGGAAGGTTTTACAAGAAACAGGTGGTATCAGTCGGATTCATATTGGTGAGATTGGAATTTCTATGATTCTTCGAAAGATTATTGAGGAAAAGAAAGAAGAATTGAAAGTTTTTCATCACGTTGCTGATCGACAAGGATTTTATAAGGAACTAACGGGTCTTATTGCTGAGTTTAAAGGTTTTCAAGTTTCTTCAGATGAATTATCTTCCGTTATTTTACAAATGGAACAAGATTCATCTAAGGATCATATCTTTATTCAACAAAAGATAAATGATATTCAAATCGTGTTTGATGCTTTTAATACATATATGAAGGATAAGTATCTAGATTCAGAAGACTATTTAAATCTGTTGATACAAGAATTACCTAAAAGTGATTATATAAAAGACAGTATTATATATATTGATGGATATTATGACTTGGCACCTCAAGAGCGAAATGTAGTTGAGGAGCTAATGAGAAATTGTAGTGAGGTAAATTTCTCTCTAACAATCGACCGGCCGTATGATGATTTTTTACCACATGAATTAAATTTATTTTATAAACCAGCGCTTTTATATCAACAAATTAAAGAGATTGCTTTAAATACAAAGCAAACAATAGAACAACCTGTTATTTGTCATCAAAACTTTAGAAATCAATCGAATGATTTGAAGTATTTTGAAACGAATTTTGATAACAGACCAGTTAAGCCTTCGTTTGAATCAGATGGAATTAAGATTATGTCAGCATCTAATCGTCGAGCTGAAGTAAATGGGATTGCCAAAGATATTATTAATAAGGTACGTGATCAAGGATACCGATATCGTGATATAGCCATTTTCTTAAGAAATGGAGATTCATATTCACATTTGATTTCAACTATTTTTCATGCGTACGAAATACCCATTTTCATAGAAGAAAAGCGTTCAATGCTAACGCATCCATTATTTACGTTTTTACAGGCTACTTTCGATATCATTCAAAACAATTGGAGATATGAATCAGTTTTCAATGCGTATAAAACGGAATTAGTTTATCCATTCGAAAGTAATCGTGATAAGAATCGTGAACAGCTCGAGTTATTTGAGAATTATTGCATAGCGTATGGTAAGCAAGGAAAAAGGTGGACAATTGAAGAGCCATGGAAGTATCGAAAATATCGCTCAACTGAAGGTATTGATAGAGGGATAACAAATGAAGAGTTAGAATTCGAGGCATTAATCAATTCCGTAAGAGATTTATTAGTAAAGCCAATACTTACATTTCAAAGCAATTTAAAACAAGCAAAAAATGCGAGAGAAATGTGTGTAGCATTGTATGAATTTGTTGAATCGCTAGATATTTCAAGGAAGCTTCAACGTTTAAAGGATGATGCTGAAAATCGATCCAATTTAATTGAAAGTAAAGATCATGAGCAAGTTTGGAAAGGGTTTATTCAACTTTTAGATGAATGCGTTGAATTAATTGGAGAAGAAAAACTGTCACGTAAAACATTTTTTGAAATTCTTCAAACTGGTTTTCGATCACTTCAATTTGCGAATGTTCCTGCATCATTAGATCAAGTAAACATAGCTAATTTTGATCATTCAAGATTACAAAATGTAAAGTGTGCTTATATCATTGGTGTAAATGAAGGGGTTATTCCAAGGAAGGCTAATGAAGACGGTTTATTAGGTGATATTGCCAGGGAGTTTTTACAATCATTTGGTGTAGAAGTAGCACCAACAAGTAAGCACCAATTATTTGTAGAAAATTTTAATATCTATACTGGAATTAATCGAGCAAGCCATGAGTTAATCATTAGTTACCCGTTAGCAAGTGATGATGGAAAAAGTCTTGCCCCATCAAGTCTCATTCAAAGGATAAAATCGATTTTTCCAAATATTCATCAACGATTTGAAAGTGGAGACTTAACATTTAGTTCAGTAGAAGAACAGCTAACATCTATTACAAATTATGGTACAGCGTTAACGAATTTAGTCTCTCAGCTTCAAGTTTGGTCGACTAATGAAACTGAAACGAATATGGATTTATGGTGGACGATTTATAATGTCTTACGAGAAAATACTGATTCAAAAGATAAACTGTATAAAGTAATAAGTAGCGTAATGTATAACAATGTCGCGAAAGATCTTGGAGAAGATTTAAGTACAGAATTATATGGGGAAGAATTGAGTGGATCAGTATCACGAATCGAGCTTTTCCATCAATGCGCATATGCCCATTTTGCACGTTATGGACTAAAGCTTCAAGAACGAGAAATTTATAAGTTTGAATCATTTGATATGGGTCAATTATTCCACAGTGCTTTAACAATTATTGGAGAGAATCTTTTACAGACCGGGAAAAGCTGGAGTAGTTTAACGAATTCAGAATGTGATGATTTAGCAGCTAAAGTAGTAGATGAAATCTCTCCAAAGTTTCAACGTGAGATTTTGTTAAGTACGAATCGATATATGTTTTTAAAGAAAAAAATGAAAGATGTTATTGCTAAAGTATCCTCAATTTTAAGTCAACAAGAGCATGCAGGTAAATTCGTTCCAGTTGCTTTAGAAGTACCATTTGGCATGGGTAAGCAGTTAAATTCTTATGAACTTCCGATTGATGGGAAGAGAAGAATGGTATTAAATGGCCGAATTGACCGAATTGATAAAGCAACAAGTGAAAAAGGCGATTACTTACGAATTTTAGATTATAAATCAACGAAAAAGGAATTAAAATTATCAGATGTTTATTACGGACTTGCTTTACAGTTATTAACATATTTAGATATAGCTGTAGCAAATTCAACAACATTACTTGGAAAACAAGCGGACCCAGCTGGTATTCTTTATTTCCATGTTCAAAATCCGATAGTTAAAGTTAAAAATAATTTCGAACTCGATGAAATTCAGAATGAGATCTTTAAAAAGTTTAAAATGAATGGATTACTTTTAGAAGATCGTGAAAGTAATACGTTAATGGATGAAGCCTTAATTCAAGACGGAAGCTCTTCAAAAATTGTGCCGATTAGGCTTAAAAAAACCGGGGAGTACATGGCGAAATATTCAAAAACGGTAAAGCCTGAACAATACCCAATGATGACGAATTATATAAAGCAAAAATTTACTGAAGCTGGTCAGCAAATATACAATGGTTTTGTAGAAGCAAATCCATATCAGCAAAAGGATAAAATACCATGTACATATTGCTCGTACCAATCAGTCTGTCAATTTGATGCGAATGTAAAAGGAAATGAATATCGTGTTCTACCTCCTTTAGAAGATAGCGAAGCATTACAAAAAATGATAGAGGTGGTGAATAAAGATGAGTAAAGAAGAAAATAACGCAAGTAAAACAACATGGACAGCCGACCAGCAAAAAGCAATCGATTTCGAGGGTTCAGATATTCTTGTAGCCGCTGCCGCTGGCTCTGGGAAGACGGCTGTTCTTGTTGAACGAATTATTCAAAAAATCATTCGTGATGAAAATCCAATAAATGTTGATGAATTACTTGTTGTTACTTTTACAAAAGCAAGTGCCCAGGAAATGAAAGAAAGGATCGGGATTGCATTAGAGAAACAACTTGTAAATAATCCTGAATCTGATCATTTAAGGAAACAAGCTTCTTTATTAAATAAAGCTTCAATCTCAACTATTCACTCTTTTTGTACAGAAGTCATTCGATCAAATTACTATATGGTAGAATTAGATCCAAACTTCCGTACTGCAGAAGAAATTGAGATTCAATTACTAATGGATGAAGTGTTAGAAGAGTTGATGGAGTCAGAATACAGTGATGAGTCTAATTTAGTCTTCTTTGATTTAGTTGATCGATATACTAGTGATCGAGATGATAATGATTTACCAAAATTAATATTAAAGTTATATCGTCATGCAATTTCTAACCCAAACCCAAGTGAGTTTTTAAATGCATTCATTCATCAATATAATGTAGTCGGTAAACCAGTTGATGAGATTCCTTTTATTCAAGAGCTTAAGAAATTTATTCAAGATGATCTGTTTGCTTGTATAAACACTTATAAACAAGCATTGGATATAATAGAAAGTCCTGATGGCCCAATCAAGTATGCTGAAGTGTTTAAAGAGGAGTATGCTAATTTAGAATGTTTATTCCATGCTTCAGAAAAATCATGGGAAGAAATTAATGTTGGTCTACAAAAAATAGTATTTAATCGGTTGCCCACTATTAAAAAGACAGAGGGAGATCAACAGAAAAAGGAATTAGTAGCGAATTTCCGTAAAGATGTTAAAAAGAAGATTGATGATATAAGAGATAAGTATTTTAGTCGAAGTATTGACAGTCAATTAAAACAGATAAGTGAATTAAAGCCTTTAGTTGAAAAGTTAATTGAACTTGTTAATCGTTTTATCGTGTTATTTAAAGAAGCAAAATTAGAAAATGGAATTTTAGATTTCAATGATTTAGAAC